>NZ_JANPEO010000517.1:0-12743 GCF_031422975.1 Nocardioides sp.
GGATCGTGAGCGCCATCGCCGTGGCGTAACTGGTCGCGAGCCCCACGACCATGGTCACGACTCCGGCCGCTGCCCACCGACTCCGACTGTCATCCACCTGTCCATCATTGCCGATGGCCGGGCATGATCCTCGCGTGAGCCTTCCCCGCATCGGCATCGGCACCGACGTCCACCGCCTCGTCACCGGTGTCCCCCTGCAGCTCGCGGGACTCACCTGGCCCGGCGAGGCACAGGGCCTCGAGGGACATTCGGACGCGGACGTGGCGGCGCACGCCGCCTGCGATGCGCTGTTCTCGGCCGCCGGGATCGGCGACCTCGGCGCACATTTCGGCACCAGTCAGCCCGAGTGGGCCGGCGCCTCGGGCGTCGCGTTGCTCACCGAGTCGGCCCGTCGGGTGCGTGCCGCCGGCTTCGAGATCGGCAACGTCGCCATCCAGGTGATCGGCAACGCACCGCGTCTCGGGCCACGGCGCACCGAAGCAGAAGCAGCACTCTCCGCCGCCGTCGGCGCTCCCGTGTCCGTCAGCGCGACCACCACCGACGGCCTGGGGCTCACCGGACGCGGCGAGGGGGTGGCCGCGATCGCGACGGCGCTCGTGGTGCGGGCACCTGCTGCCGGGTGAGACTCAGGTGGCGACGGCCAGCCGGTAGCCGCGCTTCACCACGGTCTGCACGAGCCGGGTGCCCAGCGCCGCCCGCAACCGCGCGACGGCCATCTCGACGGCGTGCTCGGAGCCGGCAGTGCCACTGGGCAGCGCCGCGAGGAGGTCACCGCGAGAGACGACATGGCCCGGGTACACCACCAGCGCCTGCAGGACCGCGAGCGGTGCCGGCGACAGGCGGATCTCCGTCCCGTCGAGCAGCACCATGTCCCCGTGGAGCAGCAGGACATGGCCGGCGACCTCGATCGACAACCCGTCGCGGCGCGACGGCAGCTCGGTCTCGAGGATCTTGATCATCGCGGCCAGCCGCGAGCGCTCGGGCATGATCGTCGGCACGCCCCACATCTCGAAGGCGGCGGCCGTGACCGGCCCGACGCAGGTCGCGATGACGTCGGCCTGGAAGGCCGCGACGACCTCGTCGCGCCGACCGGTCACGCCGGCCACCGACATCAGCGCAGCGACCGCGGGCGCAGACGTGAAGGTGACGGCGTCGAGCTTCCGCTCGGCGATCAGGTCGACCATGCGGAACATCGGCTCGGGGTCCTCGGCGCTCGCCACCCGATAGACCGTCACCACGTCGACGCGTGCGCCCTGGCGCTGCAAGGCGTGGGCGACCATCGACAGGGATTGGCCGTGTTCCTGGACGACGATGCGCAGACCAGCGAGGTCACGCCCGCGCAGGTGTGCGAGCACGTCCTCGAAGCACTCGGAGTCAGGAGCCCACAGCTCGCGGATCCCCCGCCTGCGCAGGGCGCCCACGCTCTTCGGCCCGCGGGCGAGCACCTCGGAGGCGCTGATCGCGCTCACGAGCTGGTCGTGCAGGCCCCACCCCTCGGTCGCCTCGAACCACGTCTTCATCCCGATGCCGGTGGTGGCGACGAAGATGTCGATCGGCTCGGCCATGACCGCCTCGGTGGCCGCGCGCAGCTCGGCGTCGTCGACCTGGTTGGGGTCGCTGGAGAGCACCGGCGCCCAGTCGACCTTGGCCCCCCGCCGCTCGAGGAGCGCGATCTGGTCCTCGACCTTGCGAGCCGCCGTCACGCCGATCCGATAGCCGTCGAGCGGCCGGCCCGCCCCGGTCATGCCACGTCGCGCCGACGGCCACCGACGTGGACGACGCCGCCCTCGATCAGGACGTCGTAGGAGGGGACGCTGGCGTGCTCGTCGTCGAGGCACTGTCCGGTGCGCAGGTCGAAGGCGTGCTTGTGCATGGGGCTGGCCACGAACGGGATGCCCTGGCGGGTCCCGACGATGCCGCGCGCCAGCACCGAGGCCTTGGCGAACGGGTCGTGGTTGCCGAGCGCGTAGATCTCGCCGTCGTGGGTGCGGAAGATGGCGACCGCCTGGCCGTGCACCAGCGCCGTGACGCCGCGCTCGACCTGCAGGTCCTCCACGGGGCACACCTTCTCCCAGGTGCGGTCCCCGCGAGTCATCGCGCGGCTCCGGTCTCGAGCGTCCCGGCCGGGGCGCCCACGGCGATGGTCGTCGCGAGCAGCACCGGCTCACCCGCATCGGCGGGGCGGATCTGGCCTCGCTCCTCGGTGAAGGAGATGCTCGGGTCGGGGGTGTCGGGAGCGTTGACGAAGGAGACGAAGCGACCGAGCTTCTCGGGGTCCTCCAGGGTCGCCTTCCACTCGTCGAAGTAGCCGCCGACGTGCCGGGCCATCTCCGCCTCGAGCTCCGCGCCGAGCCCGAGCGAGTCGTCCACGACGACCTCACGGACGCGGTCGAGGCCGCCGTCGAGCTGATCGATCCAGCCGGCCGTGCGCTGGAGCCGGTCGGCGGTGCGGATGTAGTACATGAGGAAGCGGTCCAGGTAGGAGATCAGCTCGTGCGTGGCGAGGTCCCCCGCGAGCAGCCGCGCATGGGCCGGCACGGCGCCACCGTTGCCGCCCACGTAGAGGTTCCACCCCTTCTCGGTGGCGATCACCCCGAAGTCCTTGCCCCTGGCCTCGGCGCACTCGCGAGCGCAACCGCTGACACCGCCCTTGAGCTTGTGCGGGCTGCGGAGGCCGCGATAGCGCAGCTCGAGCGCGATCGCGAGCCCCACGCTGTCCTGCACGCCGAAGCGGCACCAGGTCGAGCCGACGCACGACTTCACGGTGCGCAGCGACTTGCCATAGGCGTGGCCCGACTCGAAGCCCGCGTCCACCAGACGGCGCCAGATCGCGGGCAGCTCCTCCATCCGGGCACCGAACAGGTCGATGCGCTGACCGCCGGTGATCTTGGTGTAGAGGTTGAAGTCGCGGGCGACCTCTCCGATGGTGATCAGCTTGTCCGGGGTGATCTCGCCGCCCGGGATGCGCGGGACGACCGAGTAGGTGCCGTTGCGCTGGATGTTCGCGAGGTAGGCGTCGTTGGTGTCCTGGAGCTGCACTCTCTCGCCGTCGAGCACGTGGCCGGTGAACTGGCTGGCCAGGATGCTCGCGATCGCGGGCTTGCAGACGTCGCAGCCACGACCGGTGCCGTGGGCCTCGACGATGTCGTCGAACCGCTTGTAGCCGTGCACCGCCACCACGTCGAAGAGCTCCTGGCGACTGAGCCGGAAGTGCTCGCACAGCCCCTTGTCGACGACCTTGCCGACGCTCTCGAAGTGCTCCTCGATGATGCTCTTCACGACACTGACGCAGCTGCCGCAGGTGCTGCCGGCGCGGGTGCACCTCTTGACGTCCGCGACGGTCTCGCAGCCGTCCTCGCTGACGGCGTGCCTGATCTGGGCCTTGGTCACGTCGTTGCACGAGCACACCTGTGCCTCGTCGGGCATGCCGAGCAGCACGCCCCCACGGCTCGCGGGCAGGATCAGCTCCTCCGGGTTGGCCGGGAGCGCGATGCCGCTGGCGACGAGCGGGCGGAGCACGCCGTACGCCGATGCGTCGCCGACGAGAATCCCTCCCAGGAGTCGGTAGGAGCCGTCCGCGGGGTCCGGTTCGGAGATCACCAGTTTCTTGTAGACGCCCGCCACCGCGTCGGAGTAGACCAGCTCCAGGGCGCCGTCGGCGGTGGCGAACGCGTCACCGAAGCTCGCGACGTCGACGCCGAGCAGCTTGAGCTTGGTCGACATGTCGGCGCCGGTGAAGGTGCCGGGCCCCTCGAGGAGGGCGTCCACGACGACCTCGGCCATCGCGTAGCCGGGAGCCACCAGGCCGTACATCCTGCCGCCGGGAGCCGCGCACTCGCCGATGGCGAAGATCTGGGCGTCGGAGGTGCGGCACTGCTCGTCGACCAGGATGCCGCCGCGCTCGGCGACGTCGAGATCGCACTCGCGCGCCAGCATGTCGCGCGGCCGGATGCCGGCGGAGAAGACCACCACCTGGGCGGCGATCGTCTGCGTCTCGTGACCCTCCTCGGTGCCGACCGGCCGGACCCGCAGCCCGGCCACGGAGTCGTCACCGGTGATCGCCTCGGTCAGCACCCCCGCGTGCACGCTGACGCCGAGCTTCTCGATGTGGCGCCTCAGGGTCGATCCGCCCGCACCGTCGAGCTGCACCGGCATCAGCCGCGGCGCCATCTCCACGACGTGGGTCTCGAGCCCGAGCTGCACGAGCGCGTTCGCCGCCTCCAGTCCCAGGAGGCCGCCGCCGATCACGACTCCGCTGGTGGCGCTCTCGCTGGCCGCGCGGATGGCCTCGAGATCCTCGCTCGTGCGGTAGACGAAGCAGCCGTCCGTCTCGCGACCCTCCCCCGGCGGCACGAACGGGGCGGCGCCGGTCGCCAGGACGACGGCGTCGTAGGCGATCTGGTGCACGGCGCCGGGGTTGGTCAGGGGCTCCGTCGTGGTCCGCGGTGCCGGCGACACGTAGGTGATGGTGCGAGCGACCCGGTCGATCGCCGTGACGGCGGCGTCGAGGACGAGCCGGACCCGCGGGTCGGCGTACTCCCCCTCCGGCAGCAGCGACAGCTCGTCCGCGCTGTCCGCGGCGAAGAAGCTCGTCAGCGCGACCCGGTCGTAGGCAGCGCGCGGCTCCTCCCCCAGCACCACGATGTCGTGCGTCTCGGTGAGACCGCGCTCGATGGCGGCCTGGACGAAGCGGTGCCCGACCATGCCATGGCCGACAACGACGAGTGTGGGGCGCAGGTGCGTCATGCAGTGACGGTAGGAAGCCCATGTTGTGTCCGGTGTTCCTTCATGTTTCGGGGAGGAAAACCCTCACTCACTTCCCTCACAGTCCCTCGCAGCCCCGCCGAGTCGGCGGTACCTATGGCAGGAGCAGTACCGAGTCCCCGAACTCGTGCCACAGATAGCCGTGCGCCACCGCCTCGTCGTACGCCGCCTGCGTGATGCCGCGTCCGGCGACGGCCTCGACGAGGAGCAGGTGTGAGGCGTGCGGGTCGTGCCAGCCGGTGATCAGCCCGTCCACCACCGCGGGCGGCGCGGCGGGCGTGATCACGCGGTGGGTCCAGCCACCCGCCTTCACGACGACTCCGTCGCGGACCGCGGACTCGATCGCCCGGGTGGCTGTCGTCCCCACGGCGATCACCCGACCCCCGCCCGTCCGCGCCGCGTTGATCTGCCGTGCGCTCGACTCGGGCACCTCGAACCACTCCGGTCCGGGCGCCTCGCCGGCCTCCTGCGAGGAGAATCCGGTGTGCAGGGTGACCGGCGCGAACGCGATCCCCTTGGAGATCAGAGCCGTGACGAGCGAGTCCGTGAAGGGCCGCCCGGCCGACGCCATCTCTGCGCTGCCGGGCCGGGTGCCGAAGACCGTCTGGTAGGCGTCGAGCGGGTAGCGGCGATCCAGATAGCCGTAGGCGATCGGCCGGCCCGCGTGCTGCAGCTCCCCGCCCAGGTCGCCGGCCACGTGCGCCCGCCAGAGCCGGTTGCCCCTCCCTGTGGGCGAGGACGCCTCGGCCGTGGGCCAGGGGGACGAAAGCGTCACCCGCGCCGACCCGATGTGCGCCACGTCGCCGACCTTCGCGTCGAGGAGGGCCCGGGCGGCGTCAGGGGCCGACCGCAGCTCGACCACGCGGTCGCCGCCGTGGACCTCGGCCGAGACGTGCAGCACGATCGGTCTGCCGTGGAGGACGGCGTCGATCTGCCCGGCCACGGTCGCGGAGTTGTTGACCACGAGCACGTCCCCGGCACGCAGGTGCTGGGGCAGGTCCTGGAACCGCGCGTGGGTGATGCCCTGCGGCGTACCCACCAGAAGCCGCACCTCGTCTCTGGCCAGCCCTCGCCACTCCGCCGGCTGCGGGGCGAAGGCGGCCGCCTCGAACCGGATGCCCGGCGACTCGTGGAGCGTGGTCATCAGAAGTCGCCGGCCCGGTAGCGCCCGGACTGGGGGCGCCGTTCGAGCAACCGGAGCAGGTGGGGCACCACCGTCTCCGGCAACGGCCGGTCCGAGATGTCCTCCCCGGGGAATGCGTCCTGGTGCATCTGGGTGCGCATGTCGCCGGGGTCGACGGCGTACGCCGTCACGCCGGTCTCGGCCGCGAAGGTGAGCGTCACATGGTCCAGCGCCGCCTTGCTGGCGCCGTACAGGCCCCAGGTCTCGTAGTGGTTGACGGCCGCGTCGGAGCTGATGGAGAGGATGGTGGACTCCCCGGCGCGCAGCCACGGCAGCAGCTCGCCGGTGAGCAGCAGCGGGGCACCGATGTTGGTCCGCCAGACCTCCTGCAGGTCGGCGATGGTGGCCTCGCCGAGTGGCCGCATCGGCAGCGGCCCGAGAGTGCTGGCGTTGTGCACCAGCAGGTCGAGGCGGCCGCGCTCCCACACCGCGTTGACCAGGGCGCCGCGATGGACGTCGTCGGTGACGTCGCCGACGAGGGCCCTGACGTTGTCCGGGAAGTCCGCCTCCTTGATGCGGCCTTCGTGCCGCCCGTTGGTGATGACGTGCCAGCCGTCGGCTGCCAGCGCCCTGGTCAGCGCGAGCCCCAGGCCCGCGGTTCCTCCGGTGACAAGTGCCACCCGTGCTTGTGTCTTCGTGGTCATGCAGCAATCATTCAAGTTAAAGTGAACTTGAGTTCAAGGGGTGTTCGTGGACAAGCATGACGTGTTGCCGATCGGCGAGATCGTCGAGCGCAGCGGGTTCGCCGCGTCGGCCCTGCGCTTCTACGAGTCCGAGGGGCTGATCGAGGCCACGCGTTCCGGTGGCGGACAACGACGCTTCGAGCGCAGCGTGCTCCGCCGGCTCGCGTTCATCCGCGCGGCGTCCAACGTCGGGCTGACTCTCGAGGAGATCAAGGACGAGCTCGCCCGCCTGCCCGCCAACCGCACGCCCACCAAGGCCGACTGGCACAAGATCTCCCGGCACTGGCGGGCCAGGCTGGACGAGCAGATTGCCGCCCTGGAACGGCTGAAGAGCGGCCTGGAGGCGTGCATCGGCTGCGGCTGCCTGAGTCTCCAGCGATGCGCGTTCTCCAACCCCGGCGACTACGTCGCCCTGACTGATCGCGCTCCCGGCGCGGGACTGCTCCCCGACTCGCTCCGCAAGCCCCACCCCACCCGGCGCTAGCTCGGCGAGGCCCCAGGGCCGACTCGGGCCCCCGCCAGCGCCGACTCGGCGGGGAGCAGCGAACGTACGACCGACTCGCAGCCACCGCACCCGGTGGTCGCGCGGGTCGTCTCGCGGCAGTCGGCAAGCGAGGCGCACGCGCGGATGGCGCCGGCGGAGACGCCGGCACAGGCACAGACCTCGGCCTCGTCGGGCAGCACGACGGGTTGGGACGCGGGCTCGCCGAGGAGCAGCTGGCCGGGCTCGTCCGGACCGAGGACGGTGCCACGGTCGTACAGCTGGGTGATCAGCCCGACCCGGGACAGGTCGCCCACGAGCGCGGCCGCCACGATCACGCCGCCCTCGACCACCAGCCGGCGGTGCGAGCCGGCGATCGGGTTGGTCATCTCGACGATCTCGCCGGTGGCACGTTCGGGGTCACCCAGCACTGCGACCTCCAGATCGGTCGCGCGCAGCCGGGCCACGCTGCGGGAGCCGTCGTAGCGGGCGATGCCGCCGGTGAGGACGTCGGCGAGCACGACCGCCTGCTCCCAGGCCGGAGGCACGAAGCCGGTCACCCGACGCCGATGCTCGGCACAGTCGCCGATCGCGTGGATGCGGTCGTCGGTGACCGAGCGCAGGGAGGAGTCGACGACGACTCCTCGCCGTACCATCAGCCCCGCGCGGCGGGCGAGCGCCGTCGATGGCCGCCCGCCGGCAGTGAGGACGACCAGGTCGGCGCTGAGCTCGTAGCCGGTGTCGAGCCGCACGCCCTCGTCGGTCATCCGGATCGCCCGGGCGCCGGTGTAGACCTCGGTGCCGAGCCGGCGCAGGTCGCGCGCGAGCACCCGGCCCCCGGGCTCCCCGAGCTGGGACGCGAGCAGGTGCTCGGCGCCCTCGACGACCTCGGTGTGCAGCCCACGGATCGACAGCGCCCGCGCGACCTGGAGGCCGAGCAGCCCCCCGCCGACGACGACGGCGCGCGCCCCGGCACCAGCTGCCTCGTCGAGGCCGCGGCAGTCAGCCAGCGACCGGAAGGCGTGCACCTTCGGGTGCAACGATCCGTCGAACCGCACCAGCCCCCGGATCGGTGGCAACGTCGGGATCGAACCCGTGGCGAGCACCAGACGCTCGAAACCCAGCCGCGTCCCGTCCACGAGCATCACCTCGCCGGCGTCGCGATCCACCTCGAGCACGCGGGCACCGAGTCGCAGGTCCACTCCTCGCTCGGCGAACCACTGTGCCGAGCGCAGCGTGATCGCGTCGACGCTGTGGGTGCCCTCGAGCACCGCCGACAGCAGGATCCGGTTGTACGGCGCATGCTGCTCGTCCGCCAGGACGGTGACGCTCCCGGTGTAGGACCGCGCGACCAGCTCCTCCACGAAGCGGACCGCCGCCATCCCCCCGCCGATGACCACGAGGCGCTCGGTGGCCTGTTCGCTCACACCGTCACCACCGCGGCACACACCTTGAACTCCGGCATCCGCGATGCCGGGTCGAGCGCGTCGTTGGTCAGCCGGTTGGCGCCGACCCAGTGGAACGGCACGAAGATCGTGTCCGGCCGGATGGTGGTGACCACCCGCGCAGGCGCGCTCATCGACCCGCGCCGGGTGGCGATCGTGACCGGCTCGCCGTCGACAGCGCCGATCCGACCGGCCAGCATGGGATGCAGCTCCACGAAGGGCCCGGTGTCGGGGAGGTCGCGCACCCGACGAGTCTGCGCCCCGGACTGGTACTGCGCGAGCACCCGCCCGGTCGTGAGATGCACGGGGTAGTCACTGTCCGGCACCTCCGCCGGGCCGCGGTGGTCGACCGCGAGGAAGCGGGCACGGCCGTCGGGGTGCGCGAAGGAGTCGAGGAACATCCGCGGCGTCCCCGGATGAGAAGGCGTCGGGCAGGGCCAGAACACCCCGTGCTCGTCGCGGATCCGCTCGTAGGTGATGCCCGCATAGTCGGCCTTGCCGCCGGCCGAGGCGCGGCCGAGCTCGTCGAAGATCTCCTCCGGGTCGGTCGCGAACTCGATCGGAGCCGCCAACCGCGACGCCAGGCCCGAGATCACCTCGAGGTCGGACCACACCCCGGGCGGCGGCGAGACCGCCTGCTGGCGCAGGATCACTCTCCCCTCGAGGTTGGTCATGGTGCCGGTCTCCTCGGCCCACTGGGTCACGGGCAGCACGATGTCGGCGATCGCCGCGGTCTCGGAGAGCACGATGTCCGCCACGACGAGCAGATCGAGCGTCTCCAGCCGGGACGTCACGTGAGTGGCGTTGGGGGCGGAGACCACGATGTTGGAGCCGAAGACGAGCAACGCGCTCGGTCCGGTCGGCGTGCCCAGCGCATCGAGCAGCTCGTAGGCCGAGCGACCCTTGCCGGGCAGGTCGTCGGCATCGATGCCCCAGACCCGCGCGACGTGCTCACGCGCGGCCGGGTCGTCGATCATCCGGTAGCCGGGCAGCTGGTCGGACTTCTGCCCGTGCTCGCGCCCACCCTGGCCGTTGCCCTGCCCGGTCAGGCAGCCGTAGCCGGCTCCGGGCCTGCCGCACATGCCCAACGCGAGCGCGACGTTGATCCAGGCCAGCACGGTGTCCGAGCCGGTCGAGTGCTGCTCGGCGCCGCGAGCCGTCAGCACCATCACCTTGTCGGCCCCGCCGAGCAGCGCGGCCAGCGCCCTCACCTCGCCGGCCGGCACCCCCGTGACACGCTCGACACGCTCGGGCCACCAGGCTCCGACGGAGGCGCGCACGTCGTCCCAGCCCGTGGTTCGCTCGGCGACGTACGCCTCGTCCACCTGCCCGCCCGCCACCAGCAGGTGCAGCACGCCGAGCGCCAACGCGAGGTCGGAGCCCGGGACCGGCTGGACGAAGACGTCGGCACGGTCCGCTGTCGCCGTACGCCGCGGGTCGATGACCACGACCCGGCCGCCACGCTCGCGGAGGGCGTCGAGGTGGCGCGCCGCGGGCGGCATCGTCTCGGCGAGGTTGGAGCCGACGAGGACGACGACGTCGGCTCCCTCGACGTCGGCGAGCGGGAACGGCAGCCCCCGATCCAGCCCGAAGGCCCGCGTGCCCGCCGAGGCCGCCGACGACATGCACCAGCGCCCGTTGTAGTCGATCTGCGAGGTGCCGAGCGCGACCCGGGCGAACTTGCCCAGCTGGTAGGCCTTCTCGTTGGTCAGCCCACCGCCGCCGAAGACGCCGACGGTGTCGGGCCCCCGCTCGGCCGTCAGCGCCAGGAGCCGGGTGGCGATGGTGTCGAGCGCCTCGTCCCAGCCGATCGGCCTGAACTCACCTGTGGCCCGGTCGCGCAGCAACGGCGTCGTCAGCCGCTCCCGGCCGGCGTAGAGACCAGCAGCGCTCCATCCCTTGCGGCACAACGCACCGCGGTTGACCGGGAACTCCGCCCACTCGCTGATCTCAGGGACGCCCGGTCCGCGTTTCGAGACGCGCATGCCGCACTGCAGCGAGCAGTACGGACAGTGCGTGGTCGTCATCAGATGTTTGCACCAGCCAGGCTCGGGGCACGGCCGGCGAAGCTGACCGTGCGGACGTAGACGAACCAGGTCGTGGCCAGGCAGACCACGTAGAAGCCAGTGAACACCCCGAAGGCGACCTTGACCGCCGAGACCGGGTCCTCGATCCAGGGGGCGCCGAAGGTCATCGGGATCATGAAGCCACCCAGGGCTCCGATCGCGCCGGCGATGCCGATGACGGCGCTGGACTCCCGGGTGGCCTTCACCATGGCCGGGCCGAGGTCGCCGTGCGAGGCGTTCCGCTTCGCCTCGTTGGCCAAGATCAGCGGGATCATCCGGTAGGTCGACCCGTTGCCGATGCCGCTCGCGGCGAAGACGAACAAGCAGGCGGCAAGGAAGAACGGGAAGATCTCGGAGTTGGCGTTGACGGCCGTCACGACCGCATCGCCGTACTGGAACGTCGCCGGGTCGGGCGCGGGGGCACCGGCCGGCGGCTTGGGCACGGCGGTGAGCAGCGTCAGGGTGTAGATCACGCCGAGGGTGCCCGCGATCATGGCGACGAACGTCCACAGGGTGACCCGCGCACCGCCGTACTTGTCCGCGAGCCAGCCACCGAAGGGGCGGGCGATCGAGCCCACGAGCGCGCCGAGGAAGGCGTAGTAGGCGAAGTTGATGCCGATGCCCGGGATGGTCGGCAGGGGCTGGTTCCAGAAGTTGAGCTTGATCAGCAGCGGCATCGCGGCGGAGTAGCCGATGAACGAGCCGAAGGTGCCGATGTAGAGGAACGACATCACCCAGGTGTGCTTGTACTTCAGGACCAGCATCTGCTCACGCGGAGAGGACTTCGCGCCGGAGAGGTTGTTCATGAACAACCAGGCGGCGACCGCGGCGACCACGGCCAGCACCGCGTAGAGGTAGCCCGCGCGCTCGAGGTGGAATCCCCCGTCGCTGGCCTTGACCAGCCCGAAGACACCCGCACCGCCGACGACGATCGGCAAGAAGAACTGGATGACGGCGACGCCGAGGTTGCCGCCGGCCGCGTTGAGCCCGAGCGCCATGCCCTTCTTCTTGGTCGGGTAGAAGAAGTTGATGTTGGCCATCGAGCTGGCGAAGTTGCCGCCGCCCAGGCCCGCGGTGGCAGCGATCAGGCAGAAGACCCAGTACGGCGTCTCGGGGTGCTGCACGGCCCACGCGAAGAGCAGGGTCGGCACCAGCAGGGCCAGCGCGCTCACGATGGTCCAGTTGCGACCGCCGAACTTCGGCACGGCGAAGGTGTAGGGCAGCCGGATCAGGGCGCCGACGAGGTTGGGGATCGCGACCAGCAGGAACAGCTGGCTCACGGTGAAGGTGAAGCCCGCCTTGGGCAGCAGGGCCGCACTCACCGACCACAGCAGCCAGACCGAGAAGCCGAGGTGCTCGGAGAAGATCGACCAGGTCAGGTTGCGCCGGGCGACCGACTGGCCGGTGGACGCCCAGAACTCGTCGTCCTCGGGGGTCCAGTGGTCGATGGTGACGCCGCCTCGGTAGGCGGACTCGGGGGGCAGGGCGGTGGTGGTCATCGGAGTGACTCCTCGGTTCAGGGGATGCGGGAAC
Source organism: Nocardioides sp. (assembly GCF_031422975.1). Taxonomy (GTDB): domain Bacteria; phylum Actinomycetota; class Actinomycetes; order Propionibacteriales; family Nocardioidaceae; genus Nocardioides. Next base: position 12,156 of record NZ_JANPEO010000517.1, read on the forward strand.
CGTAGGAACGCAACGTTTCGCACTCGCGTCTGTTTGTTTCACGCACGAGTCAACTTGTCCTCACGACCTCACGGCCGCGCCTGGCCCTAGGGTTGCCGCCATGCCCGCCGCCGTCGTCATCGTCGCCGCGGGCTCGGGCACGCGCGTCGGAGCCGGCACCAACAAGGTGCTGCTGCCCCTCGGCGACCGACCCGTGCTCGCCTGGTCGGTGCGCGATGCCCTGGCCCTCGACGACGTACGCCGTGTGGTGATCGTGATCCGGCCGGCCGACCGCAGCGCCGTGGCCCGGGCGCTCGCACCGTTTCTCGGTGACGCGGAGGTCGTGCTCGTGGACGGCGGGGCCACCCGGCACGCCTCCGAGTGGGCCGCCCTGCAGCTCCTGGCGCCGGCCATCGAGGCAGGCGAGCTCGACCTGGTCGCCATCCACGACGGTGCCCGTCCGCTCGCCGGGGTCGCCCTGTTCGAGGCGACGCTGGCTGCGGCCCGGACCCACGGCGGCGCAATCCCAGTGGTGCCGGTGCGCAACCTCCTGACGACCGACCTCGCGCCGGTGGTCGGCGAGCTCGGCGGCGTACAGACTCCGCAGGC
>NZ_JANPEO010000518.1:0-6031 GCF_031422975.1 Nocardioides sp.
TCCGGGGAAACTCCCGCTTGACCCCCGTTGCTTTGGTGGCAAAGCGTGAAGTTCCCCGGATATCCGGGGAACCTGAGTGGCCGAGATGAGGCAGGCAGGCATGGAGACCGCAGACGAGCAGCCCCAGTTGCTCACGCTGGACGAGCTCACCGAGCGGGTGGGTATGAGCGTGCGCAACATCCGCTTCTACACGTCCAAGCACCTGGTCCCGCCGCCGCTGCGTCGGGGCCGCTCGGGCTACTACTCCGCCGACCACGTCGCGCGACTCGAGCTCGTACGCGAGCTGCAGGCCCACGGCTTCACGCTGTCCGCGATCAAGGGGTACGTCGACCGGATCCCCGACGACGCCACGCCCTCCGACGTCGCGCTGCACCTCGCGCTGCTCACGCCGATGACCGGGGACGGCGACGTCGACGTGCACAGCGGTCTGCTCGGCATCGGCGTACCCACGTCGGCGGCCGAGGCCGTGGCCGAGGTCTACGCCCGCCACGGCCGGCAGGTCGCCGACGAGCTCTCCGAGATCGTCCGCACGCACGTGTGGCCGGTGGTGCGTGACGCCGGCGGCGACGTCGAGAACCTGCGCGAGCTGGTGCACCGGCTCAAGCCGCTCACGATCGCCGGACTCATCAGCGCCTACGAGCGAGCCATGGACGAGAGCACCGACTCCTACGAACGGCGGGCGTCCGCCCAGCGCACCTGATGACCGGCGCTGCCGTCTATCTCATTCTTGGCCTCGCACTGCTGCTGGCGATCGTCCTGCCGCAGGTGACCCGGCGCATCGCGCTGTCGCCCCCGATGGTGCTCGTCGCCGTCGGCATGCTGATCGGGCTGTTGCCGTTGCCCGACGGAGTGAGCCTCGAACCGGAGGCCAACCGCACCGTCATCACGCACGTCACCGAACTGTGCGTGCTGGTGTCGCTGATGGGCGTCGGCCTGGCGATCGAGCGCACCCTCGACCTGCGCTCGTGGGCCTCGTGGCGCGCCTGGTCCCCGGTCTGGCGGCTGCTCGCGCTGACGATGCCCGCCACGATCCTGGGCGTCGCACTCATCGGCTGGTGGGTCGCCGGGCTGGCGCCGGCCGTCGCGTTGCTCCTCGGCGCCGTCCTGGCACCGACCGACCCGGTGCTTGCCTCCGACGTGCAGGTGGGCGAGCCACTCACCGAGGACATCGACGACGAGGACGGCCCCGACGAGGACCGACCGGACAGGGACGACGACATCCGCTTCTCGCTGACGGCTGAAGCGGGCCTCAACGACGGGCTGGCGTTCCCCTTCGTGCACCTCGCGCTGATGTTGCTGGCAGGCAGCTTCGCGGTCTCGGAAGCCGGCGCCTGGCTGGGCTGGTACGTCGTCGGCAAGATCGTGCTCGGCGTGCTGGTCGGACTCGGGGCCGGCTGGCTGCTGGGGCGTCAGGCCTTCCGGGCACGCCGAGACAGCCTCCGGCTGGCCGATCAGGGCGAGCCGCTGCTGGCCCTGGCCGGGCTGCTGGCGGCGTACGGCGCAGCGGAGATCGTCGGCGGCTACGGGTTCCTGGCCGTCTTCACGTGCGCCATGAGCCTGCGCTCGGCCGAGCGGCGACACTCCTACCAGCGGGAGATGCACGGCCTGGTCGAGCGACTCGAGCGACTCATCACCTTGATGGTGCTGCTCGTCCTCGGCATGGCCATGACCCGCGGGCTGCTGTCGGACCTGGATTGGCGTGGGGTGGCGCTGTCCCTCGCCCTCGTGCTGGTGGTGAGGCCGCTGGCGGGGTACGCCGCGCTCTCCACCGTCGCGCGGACGACTCACCTCGACGGCGGGCTGGACAGGGGCGAACGGCTGGCGGTGGCGTTCTTCGGCGTCCGTGGTGTGGGTTCGCTCTACTACCTCGCCTACGCGACGAGCCACGAGGACGTCCCCGGCGAGTCGTGGCTGTGGTCCACGGTCGCCTTCACCGTGGTCATCTCGGTGCTCCTGCACGGGGTCACCGCGACGCCCGCGATGACAAGGCTGGATGCTCGCCGACAGGCCGGCCGATGAGCCGCGTCGTGGAAGAGACCCGTTCGTTCCCGGGGTCGTGCGAGGCTGACGGGTATGACCACCGTTCTCGTCACCGGCGCCACGGGCTTCATCGGCCGCCGCCTCGTGCCCGCCCTCATCGAGGCGGGCCACACTGTCCGCGCGATGACTCGCCGACCACAGGACTACTCCGGTCCCGGTGAGCCGGTCGGCGCCGACGTCGACGATCCGGACTCCCTGGCCGCCGCTCTCACGGGTGTCGACGTCGCGATCTACCTGGTGCACTCGCTCGACGACAAGGACTTCGAGCGAAAGGACGCGCAGGCCGCTCGCAACTTCAGTCGTGCCGCGGCAGACGCGGGCGTGCGGCAGATCGTCTACCTCGGCGGTCTCGGGGACGACGACGGGGAGCTGTCGGCCCACCTGCGCTCGCGGCGCGAGGTCGAAGGGTTGCTCGGCACGGACGGCGTCCCGGTCACCGTGCTGCGCGCGGCGATCGTGGTCGGTCACGGCGGCATCTCCTGGGAGATCACCCGCCAACTGGTCAAGAACCTGCCCGCGATGGTCGTGCCCCGATGGGTGCACACACGCACCCAGCCGATCGGCATCGACGACGTGGTGCGCTACCTCGTCGGAGTCGTCGACAAGGAGGAGGCACTGGACCGCGTCCTGGAGATCGGTGGTCCCGAGCAGCTGACCTACCTGGAGATGATGCAGGTCGCGGCCGTGGTCTCGATCGGGAAGCGCCTGCCGATCATCGAGGTGCCGGTGCTGACGCCACGGCTGTCGTCCTACTGGCTGGCCCTGGTGACGGACGTCGACGCCACCACCGGGCGCAACCTGATCGACTCGATGTCGACCGAGGTGATCGCAACCGACACCTCGATCCGGGAGCTGGTGCCCGGAGAGCCGCTGGCCTACGAGGAGTGCGTGCGCCGAGCGCTCGACGAGCGCCGCAGGTCAGCCGAAGATCGCAGGTAGCACGAACAGCATCGCGACCGACCAGGTCACGTGCGTGAGGATCGGTGCGAGCACGCCGCCGCTCGCACGCCGCTGCAGGCCGCAGACGGCCCCGAGCAGGATCGCGGCGAAGGCGAGCATGACGTTGCCGGTCGCAAGCGTCGCGACGAAGTAGGCCACCGTCGTCCACACCACCGGGTGCCGCGGGATCGCTGCGTAGGCGGCACCGCGGAAGAAGAGCTCCTCGGCGATGCCGTTGATGATCGTGATGACCAACAGCACCGGGAGCGACCCCTCGTCGGCGAAGTCGAGGACCGAGCGCACCTGCTGGTCGAGCCACTCGATCTCGCGGACGAACAGGCCGCCGGCCACGAAGACGGCAGCCAGCAGCAGCCCGAGCATGATCGGCGCCGCAACCGGGCGCGCCTGGTAGTCGGCGCGCGAGATCCGGCCCAGGTGGAGCGGTCCGCTGACGACGGCCCCGAGGGTCCACACCGCTGCCAGGGCGGCCGTACCCGCATAGAACGCGGGGCTGCCGGGGTCGATGCGCAGCGACCAGCCGAGCACCGCACCGCCGATGACCACGACGACGCCGGTCACGACCTGACGGCGCCGCAGCACCTCGGTGGTGTCGCGCTGGTCGCGCGGCACCACGTCCCACAGGGAGCGGTGCAGCCAGTCGAACATGTCGTTCACCCTAGGTCGGCGTCGAAGACGCGCGGACCTTGGCCGTCTGGCTACCCCGGACGCACGCTGCGGAGCGTGCCGGGATCGGGCCAATGTCCGCGCGTCTACGCGGCGATCTGTGAGACAGGTGGATCAGCGACCCGAGAAGCCGGCGGCCGAGTGCGAACGGCCGCCACCCTGGCCACCCTGGCTGCGGTTGCCGCCGCCGGAGCTGCGACGACCACGGTTGCCCCCGGTCGAGCCGGCGGCCGGAGCGCCCTGGCCGGCGCCGCCGCCGGAACGACGACGCTGGCCGCCCTGGCCGCCGGTCGAGCCAGCAGTCGAGCCGCCGGCCGAGCTGGTCGAGCCGCCGGTCGGGTTGCCCCGACGCGACTGGCCGTTGGTCTGGCCCGAGCTGCGGGCGCGCTTGCGCTGGGCGTTGCCACCGGTGGAGGTGCCGCCACCGGAGGGGGCGACGTCGGGGACGAGACCGCCGGGCGTGCTGCGCTCACCGGGGGCGAGCTCGACCAGCATCGGGTGGTCGGAGCCGTGGACCTTGGTGGTCGTGGGCTTGATGCCCGCGAGGCGGGTCAGGTCGCGCACGTCGCGGACCTGCTCGTCGGTCATGAGGGTGATGACGGTGCCCTCGGCGCCGGCCCGCGCCGTACGGCCGGAGCGGTGCAGGTAGGCCTTGTGCTCGGTCGGCGGGTCGGCGTGGATCACGAGGGCCACGTCGTCGACGTGGATCCCACGCGCGGCGATGTCGGTCGCGACGAGCGTCGTGGCCTTGCCGGAGTGGAACATCTCCATGTTGCGCGTGCGCGCGTTCTGGCTGAGGTTGCCGTGCAGGTCGACCGAGGGCACACCGGACTTGTTGAGCTGGCGGGCCAGCGCCTTGGCGCCGTGCTTGGTGCGCGTGAAGACGACCGTGCGGCCGGGGGCGCTGGTCAGGTCGACCAGGATCGGCACGCGCTGCTCGCGGCTCACGTGCAGCACGTGGTGCGACATGGTCGAGATCGGCGACTGCGCGGAGTCGGCCTGGTGCGTGACCGGGTTGGTCAAGAAGCGCTTGACGATGACGTCGATCGCGTTGTCCAGGGTCGCGGAGAACAGCAGTCGCTGGCCCTCGCGGGGGGTCTTGTCCATGATCCGGCGGACGCCGGGCAGGAAGCCGAGGTCGGCCATGTGGTCGGCCTCGTCGAGGATGGTGACCTCGATGGCGGACAGGTCGCAGTACTTCTGCTGCATCAGGTCCTCGAGGCGACCGGGGCAGGCGACGACGATGTCGACGCCCTTCTTGAGCCCGGTGGTCTGGGGGCCCTGGCCCACGCCGCCGAAGACGACGAGCGTGGAGAGACCGGCGGCGTCGGCCATCGGCTTGAGCGCGGCGTGGATCTGACCGACGAGCTCACGGGTCGGGGCGAGGATCAGCGCGCGCGGCTTGCGCGGCATCGCCGGCAGCTTGGCGGCGTCGAGACGCGCGACCAGCGGCAGCAGGAAGGCGTAGGTCTTGCCGGAGCCGGTACGCCCCCGGCCGAGGACGTCGCGGCCCGCGAGGCTGTCAGGCAGCGTCGCGGCCTGGATCGGAGTGGGAGTGGTGATGCCCTGCTTGTCGAGGATGTCGATGAGCATGGTGGGCACGCCGAAGTCGGCGAAAGTCATGGTTGAACCTTTTTCGTTGGCGTCTCGCCAACACTTCGCGCAGAGCGCGGCGTGGCCTCGAAGGATTTCGAGGTAAGCGGATGATCCCGCTGCGTCCCGGGGCAAGACTGGCCGAGGCGACTTCTACAACCGTAGCGGTGGTGTGCAGGAACCTGTGAATCGGTGGGAGTGTGACGTGCGCTTCACGCGCTGTCGCGGCGCACCAACAACGGCGGGATGATGATCCGGAGCGGGCGGCTGCCGCCGTGGCCGTCGACCTGCTCGAGCAGCAGCCGGGTGGCGCGTTCGGCCATCTCCTCGACAGGCTGCCGGATGGTGGTCAGGGGCGGAGTGGTCCACTCGGCGACACCGAGGTCGTCGTAGCCGATCACGGCCACGTCGTCGGGCACCCGGCGACGGAGGGCGGAGAGCACCTTGAGCGCCCCGGAGGCCATCAGGTCGGAGGCGACCACCAGGCCGTCGAGGTCGGGGCGCGCGGCCAGCAGTGCCTCGGCGGCCCGCTGGCCACCGATCTCGGTGAAGTCGCCGCGCTCGACCGCGTCGTCGGCCAGCCCGGCCGCCGTCATCGCCTGTCGCCAGCCGGCCAGCCGGTCCTCGGCGGCGGTCATGTCGGCCGGCCCGGCGATGGTGCCGATGCGCCGGCAGCCTCGCTCGATCAGGGCCTTGGTAGCCGTCTGACCGCCGTTGAGGTTGTCGACGTCGACGTAGGACACCTGCTCGCTGCTCCACGGCCGGCCGCCGAACA
>NZ_JANPEO010000519.1:0-2945 GCF_031422975.1 Nocardioides sp.
CACGAGGTAGGCCGCTGCCGGGTCGATCCAGGTGCGCCGATCTCGCCGGGTGCTGGCGATCAGCAGCGCCATGACGGCGAAGTAGACGACCGCCGTCAGGGCCGACACCATCCACGTGACCTGGTAGGGCGGGATCAGCACCATGAGCAGCCCCACGCCGCTCACGAAGCCGAACGGTCGCGCCAGTCGCAGCGACGGCCGACGTCGATCGAACCGTCGACGGACGGAGCCCTGTGCTGTCCCGAGTTCTTGCATGATCTTGCGACGCTAGCGGATCGCCCTGAACGCCGTGGCAGAACCCCGAACGTCAGGTGTTGTCGTCCGCCAGCGCCTTGGTGACCCTTCGGTGGGCCTCCCAGATCGCCTCGGGCATCCGGTCGAACTGCTTGAGGTGCTCCTCACGGTTGTCCATCTCCTGCTGCCAGCGCACGTTGTCGATGCTCAGGATGGTCTCGAGGTCCTTGGGCGTGATGTTGACGCCCTCGAGGTTGAGCTCCTCCTTCGTCGGCACGATCCCGACCGGAGTCTGCCGCCCCTCGACCTCGCCGTTGCGCAGCTGCAGCAACCACAACAGCGGGCGCAGGTTGTCGCGGTAGCCGGGCCAGAGGAAGTGGCCGTCCTCGGGGTCGCGCTGGAACCAGTTGACGTGCGCGAAGATCGGCAGGTCCCTCGCCGCCCCGACGATGTCGAGGTAGTGCTGCGCGTAGTCGCCTTCGCCGTACGCCATGAAAGGGCGGTTGGACATCGGGTCGTAGCGGAGCACGCCCTCCTTGCCCTCGGCAGCCGCGGTCGCCTCGGCACCGAGAGTGAGCCCGTCGTAGACCCCCTCGGCGAGGTCGTACATGGCCCGGATCAGGGGTTCCCGGTCGCGGGTGCGGCCACCGAAGATGATCGCGTCGATGGGCACGCCGGCCGCGGCGTCGAAGTCGTCGGCGATGTTGGGGACGTTGGCCAGGGTCGTGGTGAAGCGGCTGTTGGGGTGCGCCCACGGGGACGAGTCGCTGTCCTTGCGGTCCGCGAGCGGGGCGCCGGTCCAGTCGAGCCAGCCGTGCACGTCGCTCGGCGGGCTCGGGGTGCGGCCCTCCCACCAGACCTCGCCGGTGTTGGGGTTGTAGGCGACGTTGGTGAAGATCGCCTCCGTGCCGGGGTCGATGGAGTGCAGCGCGGTGGGGTTGGTGCGCTCGTTGGTGTCCTTCGCGACCCCGAAGACGCCGTACTCGGGGTTCATGCCCATCAACCGGCCGGTCGACTCATCGACCCACAGCCACGCGATGTCATCGCCGTAGAACGACACGTGGTAGCGGTCTCCGAGGACGTCGGGGGCCAGCATCATCGCCAGGTTGGTCTTGCCGGAGGCACTCGGGAACCCGCCACAGATGTGGTAGTCCTTCTGCGTCTCCTTGTCGTGGATGCCGATGAGCATGTACTGCTCGGCGAGGAACCTCTTGCTCGCCCAGCCGTCGTAGGCGCCCTGTCGGAGCCCGTGCGCGATCTTGCCGAGGAGCGCGTTGCCGCCGTACGACGAACCGAAGTGCAAGATCGTGCGCTCGTCGGCGACCGTGACGAAGTAGCGCCGGTCGTCGGGGGTGCCCTGGCCGAGGTTCTCGAGGTCGCCGGTGACGTGCACGGCTCGGACGAAGTGGTCGGGGTCGTCGAGCTCGTCGAGGAACTTGGCCGCGACCCGCGACATCCGGATCATGTGCAGGACGACGGGCCGCGAGTCGGTGAGCTCCACGCCGGCCGCCCAGGGCGCGAGCTCGTTTCCGGGAGGCGACATGAGGTAGGGGATGACGTACATCGTCTTGCCGGTCGACGCGCCACGCATCCGGTCGTGCAGCAACGGCTTCATCTCCGAGGCCGGGCGCCAGTTGTTGTAGACGCCCCGGTCCGACTCGTTGTTGGTCGCGACGATCGTGCGCTCCTCGGAGCGGGCGGTGTCCTTGTAGTAGCTGCGGGAGTAGTAGCGGCCCTCGCCGGCGGGGTGGAGCTCGCCGGCTGCCAGCGCCTCCTGGATCAGCCGTGCGTCGTCGGCCGCACTGACCACCTCGACGTTCTCGGCGCCGGTGAGCTCGGCGTACTCCTTGACGAACTCGCGAACCTTCGGGTTCTGCAACCCGGCCGCATCCAGTGCCGCCTCGACATCTGCCATCAGATAATTGCCTCTCGTGAGGTGCCGGGGGCCGCCTCGTTCGCCCCGAGCGCGCTGCGTGGACGACACCATAACCACCCCCCTCCGATTGGAACGCTCCAGCCTGCGAGCTTCCTCACCAGGCAGGGGGAAACGGGCTGATTTCGGGTTGGCGGTGGGGGTCCGCTATCCTCGTCCGGTCGTGCTGTTCGCAGCGCGACCCGCGCCTGTAGCTCAACGGATAGAGCATCTGACTACGGATCAGAAGGTTTGGGGTTCGAATCCCTACAGGCGCACTACACGAAGCCGCAGCCAGCCCGCCCGCTGACCTGCGGTTTTCTGTATTTGTGCCACCGTGGGGCCTGCTCACTCCGAGCACGGAGGCTGCGTTGACTGCAGTTCTTGACTGCAGTTGGCCCCTCATCACGCCTCCTCGAAGAGTGCGTTGAGCTTCTCGAAGGCCGCCTGCTTGTCCTCAAGGGACACGTGCGCATAGACGTTCATCGTCATCTCAAGACCCGAGTGACCCGCGATCTCCATGACCGTGCGCGGCGGAACTCCTAGCCCAAGAAGCACCGAGACGCAGCCATGGCGGAAGTCGTGCATCCGAACATCTCGGACCCCGGCGGTCTTCAACGCACGCTTGACCAACTTCGTCGTGTTGTCAGGATCCAGGGCGGTCCCGATCCCGGTGGCGAAGACAAAGCCAGCCTCGTCCCACGGGATTCCCAGGTCCGCACGCTCCTTCGCCTGCCGCACCTTGTGCTGCTCCAAGGCGGCCGCGACCAGCCCGGGCAACGGAATCGTTCGACGGGAC
>NZ_JANPEO010000520.1:0-3674 GCF_031422975.1 Nocardioides sp.
GGCATCTCCGGGCCCAGCCCACGACTGGAGGGCCGGCTCGACGAGCTCGGCCACCGGCTGCTGGCTCGCGCCAGCCAACTCTCCACCCTGCTGCGCGGCAGCACCCACGAATCGGTTCCCGGCACGGCACACAACGAGGAGGTGGTCGCATGACTCCCGAGGAGATCCTGCAAGGCCTGTACGACGAGACGCTGGTCGGCAACGCCCCCCGCGTCCTCGAGCTGACCAACGAGGGACTCACGCTCGACATGGAGCCCCAGACCCTGCTGTTCGACGCGCTCATCCCGTCGCTCGAGGAGGTCGGCGCGCGCTTCGAGCGGGGCGACTTCTTCGTCCCGGAGATGCTGATCGCCGGCCGCGCCATGGCAGGCGCGATGGAGCGCCTCCGACCGCTGCTCGCCGAGACCGGCGTGCAGACGGTCGGCAAGTTCCTGATGGGCACCGTCAAGGGCGACGTCCACGACATCGGCAAGAACCTCGTCAACATCATGCTCGAGGGCGCCGGCTTCGAGGTCATCGACCTCGGAGTGCAGGTGGCGCCGGAGAAGTTCGTGGCGGCCATCGAGGAGCACCAGCCCGACATCGTCGGCTTCTCGGCGTTCCTCACCACCACGATGCCGATGTTCAAGGCCAACATGAACGCGCTCGAGAAGGCCGGCATCCGCGGCGACGTGATCGTGATGGTCGGCGGCGCCCCCGTCACCCAGGAGTACGCCGACGCGGTCGGCGCCGACGGCTATGCCGCCGACGCCTCGCAGACCGTCCGCCGCGCCAAGGCCCTGCTCCAGGACAAGCGCGCAAAGGTGCCCGCCTGATGGCGGCCCCCCGGCTCGAGACCGTGCTGCGATCGGCCACCCAGCAGGTGGTCATCGGGCACGACACCCGCTTCTGCCTGATCGGTGAGCGCATCAACCCGACGGGCCGCAGGATCTTCCAGGAGCAGCTGCGCGCGGGCGACCTGTCCGCGATCGAGCGCGACGTGAAGGCCCAGGTCGAGGGCGGCGCCGATGTCCTCGACATCAACATGGGCGTGCCGCTGACCGACGAGGCCGATCTCCTGGCCCGCGCGATCATCCTGGTCCAGGAGCTCAGCGACAAGCCGATCTGCATCGACTCCTCCGTGGTGGAGGCGCTCGAGGCCGGGCTCTCGGTCTACCAGGGCCGGGCGCTGGTCAACTCGATCACCGCCGAGGACGAGCGGATGGAGCAGATCCTCCCGCTCGTCAAGAAGTACGACGCCGCGATCATCGCGCTGCCCAACGATGCCGACGAGATCCCGATGGAGGTCGAGAAGCGGATCGTGCTGACCCGCAAGATCATCGAGGTCGCGACGAAGGAGTACGGCATCGCCGCCGCCGACATCGTCATCGACCCGCTGGCCATGCCGATCGGCGCCGACCAGGAGGTCGTCAACACGACCCTGGAGACGATGCGTCGCATCCGCGAGGAGTTCGGCGTCAACATGACGTGCGGCGCGTCGAACGTGTCGTTCGGGATGCCGTCCCGGCACGCCCTCGGCGCGGCCTTCCTGCCGATGGCGATGACCGCCGGGCTCACGAGCGCGATCATGGACACCCGGACGCCCGAGATCGTCGAGGCGGTCAAGGCCGCCGACCTGCTGCTCGGCCACGACGAGTGGGGCGGCGCGTGGATCTCAGCCCACCGGGCCCGGCAGGCAAGAGAAGCGGCAGCAGCCCAGTGACGTCACGGTGAGCGACGGGCCCGACTTCTCCCTCGCGGACGTGGCCCGCGAGGGCCTGATCGAGCCCTCGGGGGCCGAACCGGCCAACCACGACGGCACCGGCCGGGTCGACCTCGCGTTCACGATCCACAGCCTGGCCGAGGGCGGCGCCGAGGTGCCGCCGACGCAGCGCGGCGTACGCGTCCCCCCGGGCGTGACCGTCTTCGACGCCGCGTCCTGGAACGGCATCGCCATCGACTCGACCTGCGGCGGTCACGGCACCTGCCACAAGTGCAAGATCCGCGTCGAGGGCGGCCAGGTCCCCATCACCCGCCATGACGTGCGCACCTTCAACAGCGAGCAGATCGCCCAGGGGTGGCGGCTCGGCTGCCTGGTGCAGGCCACCCGCAACCTCGCGGTCGAGGTGCCACCGCTGACCACGCGACCCAAGGCGGCGACGGTCGGCATCGGGCGCCAGGTGATCCTGCGCCCGGCCGTGCAGAAGAGGTACGTCGAGCTCCAGGAGGCCACCCTCGCCGACCAGCGCACCGACCTGGCCCGGCTGACCGACGCGATCGACGACCTCGAGCTCACCGCCGACCTGCACGTGCTCCGCCGACTCTCCACCGTGCTGCGCGAGGCCGACTTCAAGGTGACCGCGGTGATCGTCGACGAGGATCTCATCGACGTCGAGCCGGGCGACACCAGCGCCCACCGCTATGCGATCGCCTTCGACCTCGGCACCACGACCGTGGTCGGGACGCTGCTCGATGTCGGCACCGGCACCCCGCTCGCCGTCACGTCGATGCTCAACAAGCAGCAGCCCTTCGGTGGCGACGTGATCACCCGCATCAGCGCGACGATGATGGACAAGGACACGCTGGGCCGCCTGCAGGAGGCTGCGGGTGCCACCCTGGCCGAGCTGGCCGGACAGGTCTGCCGACAGGCGGGCATCGATCCCGCGCAGGTCTACGAGGTCGCGATCGCCGGCAACGCCACGATGACCGCGCTGGCCCTGGGGATCGACCCCGAGCCACTCGGTGTCGCACCGTTCGTGATGACCAGCGCCCAGCCCCCCTCGGTGCTCGCCGCCGAGCTCGGCCTGACGCTGCATCCTCGGGCGCGCGCCTTCTTCTTCCCGGCCCTCGGGGCCTACGTCGGCGGCGACATCGTGGCCGGCATGCTGGCCACCGGCATGGACCGCGACAAGCGCACCCGGCTCTTCATCGACGTCGGCACCAACTGCGAGATCGTGCTCAGTGACGGCGACACCATCTTGTCCACCGCCGCACCGGCGGGGCCGGCCTTCGAGGGCGGCGCGATCCGGTGCGGGATGCGCGCCGCGGACGGCGCCATCGAGGTGATCAAGCTCGATCCCACCGCGCTCGGCGACGAGCCGGCCGTCACCCTCGGCGTGATCGGCGACGTGGAGCCTCGCGGGCTGTGCGGGTCCGGGCTGGTCGACGCCGTGGCCGAGCTGGTGCGCGTTGGCCTGCTCGACAGCTCCGGCCGGATGGTGCCCGACGAGTCGGCCAAGGAGATCGCGCCCGCCCTGGCCGACCGGTTGGCGAAGATCGGCGAGGAGCGCGTCTTCCTGCTGCACCGGCCCACCCCGGAGACCGAGCCGGCGGAGTGTGTCTACCTCTCGCAACGCGACGTCCGAGAGCTCCAGTTCGCCAAGGCCGCGATCTCGACCGGCTGGACGCTGCTTCTCGAGCAGCTCGGCCTCGAGCACCGCGACGTCCAGCAGGTGCAGCTCGCGGGTTCCTTCGGCAGCTACCTCTCCACTGCCTCCGCCGTCCGCAACGGTCTCGTACCCAAGCTGACGGTCCTGCGGATCGTCGCCGCCGGAAACGTCGCCGGCGAGGGCGCGAAGATGGCTCTGCTGTCGGTGCGCGAGCGCGCCGGCGCCCGGCCGCTGCTCGAGTAGGTGGCCTATGACGAGCTCTCCGACCGCCCCGAATTCAACGACAAGATCGTCGACCAGCTCTCG
>NZ_JANPEO010000521.1:0-6192 GCF_031422975.1 Nocardioides sp.
CGCCTCGTGCGGCCGGGTCGCCGGTCCAGTAGAGGAGGTCGGCGCCGCCGTTGTCGGCGATCACCACCTGGCCCGCCAGCAGGGGGTCCGCGTCGAGGACAGGCTGCAGGTGCACGACCGAGTCCGGCCGGGACCAGTCCATCGAGTGGTCGGCGAGCACGATGACGATCGACTCCTGCCACCGGCCGGAGCGGGTGAGCGCATCGACGAAGCGGCCGACCTGGAGGTCCGTGGTCGCCAGCGCCGCCTGGCGGGCCGCCCGCAGCGAGAGCGGACCCGTGAGGTCGGAGTGTCCGACCCGGTCGATGTCACCGAGGTTGACGAACACCATGCTCGGGTCGTGCTGCTCGATCATGGCCAGCGCGGCGTCCATCGTGGCCTGGTCGGGGGCGTGCCCGGAGACCGGGACCACCGGCGCCGGCTCCCAGCGGTGGGTGGCACGCTCGCCGAACACGCCGTACAGGTACTCCTTGCTCAACACCGTGCCGGTGGTGAGACCAGCAGCGTTGAGCCGCTCGATGACCGTGCCGATCGTGATGTCGGTGGGCCGGTCCAGGTTTCGGATCACGCCCTCGGTGTGGTCGTAGACCGAGTTGGCCGGCACGCCGCTACGGTCGGGCCGGACGCCGGTCATCATCATCACGTGGTTGGGGATGGTCTCCATGATCGGCATCGAGGAGGCGAAGGGGTGATTCAGGCCGCCGTCTCGCAACGCTGCCGCCCGGGGCATCAGCGGGGTCGTGACCTCATCGGGTCGACACCCGTCGAGGACGAGGACGTACGCGCGTCGCGGCGGCCGGACCGCCGCGGCCGGGGCGGCGCCGATCGCGGTGGAGATCGCCACCGCCGCGCCCCCGGCGCCGACGACCTTGAGCAGGGACCGCCGCCCGGTGCGGATGTCGTCGAGACCGTGGCCGAAGGCCGGTCGCCGGTTCTGGTGGGTGGGTTCACACATGCTTCCTCCTCAGGCGCCGGCGAGCGGCCGGTCGACGGGGATGACCTTGTTGGTGCCGGACCGCGTCGCCCAGGACGTGGACCAGGTGGCCGCAGCGTTGCGGTCCGCGCGGTCGCCGATGACGTAGTAGTCCATCTGCGCACGAGCCGACGTCACGTCGAACACCGAGTACCCGTGGTCGTCGAAGTTCAGGTAGCGCACGTGCCGGTTGCTCGTCTGGATCGCCGCCTCCACGGCCAGGCTCGTGGTGCGCGGTGGCGTGCCGGTGATGTCGTCGAGGTTGTTGGAGGTCACCGACGTGCAGACGAACTCCACGCCCGCGGAGTCGCCGACCGGGTAGGTCGCCGCGTCGTAGGGCAGGTCGCAGGCCCAGGCGGAGTGGATGTCGCCGGTCAGGAAGACGACGTCACGCAGTCCGCGGTCCCGGACGTGGGCGAGCACCTCGCGGCGGTCGTCGGTGTAGCCGTCCCACTGGTCCACGTTGTACGGCGCGCCGTCGCGCGGCAGGATCCCCGTCACGTCGTCGATCGGCCCCACGAGGTCCTTGGGGACCTGGGCGAAGCTGACCGGGGCAATCATCACCGGGTTGCCCACCAGCTTCCACTGGGTGGGAGCGGTCAAGGAGTCCTTGAGCCAGTCGAGCTGGGCCCGGCCGGTGATCGTCCGCTCGGGGTCGTCGACCGCCCCGTCGACGAGCGGCGTCGGCACCTGCTGGTCGCGGTAGGTCCGCAGGTCCAGCATGCTGATCTCGGCGAGCTGACCGAACGCCAGCCGCCGGAACAGCCGGGTGCCGTCGTCGAGGCTCGCGGTGCCGTCCATGCGCACCGGCATCCACTCGTCGTACGCGCGGTGCGACCCAGCCCTGCGAGCGAGGTAGTCGCCCTCCTCGGGCTGGTGGTTCTCGGCTCCCTCGCGCCAGGCGTCGTTGGCGACCTCGTGGTCGTCCCACGTGACGATGAAGGGGTAGCGCGCGTGGAGCGCCTGGAGGTCGGGGTCCTGCTTGTACTGCCCATGGCGCTGTCGGTAGTCGGCCACCGTCACCATCTCGTGCGCCGGGACGTGGGGTCGGACGTCCACATTGGAGCGTCCGTAGCCGTACTCGCCGGGGCCGTACTCGTAGAGGTAGTCGCCGAGGTGGAGGATCGCGTGCAGGTCGTCGCGCGCCGCGAGGTGGCGGTAGGCGCTGAACCAGCCGGCCTGGAGGTTGGCGCAGCTGACCACGCCGAAGCGGAGATGGTCGGGGGTCGAGGCCCCGTCGGGGGCGGTCCGGGTGCGGCCGACCGGGCTCGCGACGCCACCGCTCACGAAGCGGTAGTGGTACCACGTCTCGGGTTGGAGGCCGGAGGCGTCGAACTTGACGGTGTGGTCGCGAGCGGCGGTGGTGGTGATGGTGCCCGACCGGACGACCTTGCGGAACGTCGCGTCCCGGGCCACCTCCCAGCGGACCTTCGCGGTCCCACCCAGCCCGGAGCCGGGGGTGGCCTCGGGCACGGGGGTGACGCGGGTCCAGAGGACCACGCTGCGGGGGAGGGGATCCCCCGAGGCCACACCGTGCCGGAAGACTCCCGAGGAGTCGAGTGGTGCCGCGGCCTGGCTGCGGGTGGTGGCCGCCAGACCGACGCCGGCGGCGGCACTGGAGGCGAGGACGGTACGTCGGGGCAGAGGGTGTCGGCTGGCGCGTTGGACGGTGCGTTGAGTGGGGGTCACGCCCCCTACAACGACGCAGACCGTCCGGGATCACGCTCGGACACCACACGTTCACCTGTTGTTCGCCAGACCAGGAACACGATCCCCCACCCGACGACGACGTCGAGGAGCCAGTGATTGCCGGTGCCGACGACCACGACCGCGGTGATGATCGCGTGGCTCCAGCCGAGGACGCGCGCAAGCAGTCGAGGCGTCGACGCCGAGACGGCGAGCGCGACCCACAGCGCCCAGCCGGCGTGCATGCTCGGGAAGGCCGCGAGCTGGTTGGTCAGCCAGCCCATGCCCTGCGGCGCCGACGCGGCCTGTCCCCACCACCCGCTGTCGGCGTGCAGTGCCATCAGGTCGGCGTAGCCCACGAGCCGTGGTGGCGCGGTCGGCATCAGCAGGTAGCTGGCCAGGGCCAGCAGGGTGCTGACCACCAAGGTCTGCCGCGCCCGGGGATAGATGGCGGCACGCTGGTGGTAGAGCCAGCCGAGGACCAGCGCCGTGAGGAGGTAGTGGGCGCTTGCGTAGTAGTAGGCAGCCGCCAGACCGGCCACGTCGTTGCCGGCGAACCAGCCGACCACGCCGCGCTCCACGTCGAGGAGCAGGTTGTGCTCGATGGACACGACCTGCTCGGCTCGCTCCCGGGCCGGCGCCAAGGAGTCGTCCGCGAAGACCCTGGAGGCCGCGTAGGCGGCGTACAGCAATGCGATGAAGCCGAGCTCGCGCAGCCCGCGACGAGCACGCCGCATCGGCAGTGCAGTGGCGGATGTGGTGGGTCTTGGAGCGAAGGTCGTCACGGTTCCAGACAAGCCGGGCTGGCGGTTGACCGGCATCGGGCTTGTCCCCGGTCGACCCCGGAGATCACGTCAGGGAACCCCGGGGGTCGCCCGCCGATGTCGATCAGGGTCGTGCTTCTAGCGTCCTGTGTCGTGCCATGAGCCGCATGCCCGTATTTGGGTCAATCCGTGCCCGTCGCGCCAGCGGTCACACGCGGCGCAGGACCGCGGTCACCTTGCCCAGGATCGTGGCGTTGGTGCCGTCGATCGGGTCGTAGTTGACGTTGTGGGGCAACAGCCAGACCTTGCCGTCCTTGCGCTGGAACGTCTTGACCGTGGCCTCGCCGTCGATCAGCGCCGCGACGATGTCGCCGTTCGCGGCCGTCTGCTCCTGCCGGATGACGACGTAGTCGCCGCTGCAGATCGCCGCGTCGATCATCGAGTCACCCGACACCTCGAGCATGAACAAGGTGCCCTCACCGACCAGTGACCGGGGCAGCGGGAAGACCTCCTCGATGCGCTCCTCGGCCAGGATCGGCCCGCCGGCGGCGATCCGACCGACCATCGGGACGTAGGTGGCGGGCGGCGCGGCGTTGCCGATGTCGGTCTCGTCGTACGACGTCTCCTCGGCGCTCGACATGGAGCGGCGCGCGGCCATCACCTCGGGCAGGAAGACCTCGAGCGCCCGGGGCCGGTTGGGGTCGCGGCGCAGGAAGCCCTTCTCCTCGAGCGTCTTGAGCTGATGGGCGACGCTGGAGGAACTGGTGAGGCCCACCGCCGTGCCGATCTCGCGCATGCTAGGCGGATAGCCGCGGTTCTCGATGGAGTCCTTGATCGTGGCGAGCACCCGCTGCTGACGCGGTGTGAGGCCCGTGGCGTCGGGTGGCCCGTCGGGCATGGGCAGGACCTTTGCGTCCGGTGCTTGTTTCTTCGCCATGGCGGCGCCTCCTGCAGTCGATTGGCTTCACCGTAGTCATCGCCGAGCGGTTGTTCAAACATTTGTTCGAAGGCGTGTCGGACGTGGCGACGGCGACACGCCGTCGAACATCTGTTCGCCTGGGCTCTTGCATCGTTCGAACACATGCTCTACCGTCGTACACATGTTCGATCGAACGTCTCTTCGATCCGCCGGCGTTGTCGGTGGCTCAGTCTAGACACTCACTCGACACCACGACCGGCTGATCTTCCCCAGGAGGCCAACATGAGCACCCTCAGCATTTCCCCCGCTTTCGTCGCTCCGCGCTTTTCCCGTACGCCGCAGGCAACCGTGCGCCTCACGCGCCGGGGCCGCGTCGTCGTGTTCCTTGCGGCGATGGCGCTGCTGCTGCTCTCGGCGTTCTTCCTCGGCTCGGTGGCCGTGGGTTCCGAGACGCCCGGTCAGGCACAGCCGACCGAGATCGTGATGGTCGGCACCGGCGACACCTTGTGGGGGATCGCCGCCGAGCTCAACGCCGACGGTGACGTCCGTTCCACCATGCGCACGATCGAGCGGCTCAACGCCCTCGACTCCGTCGCACTCTCCGCGGGCCAGAAGCTCCGCGTGCCGGTCCGCGACGACTGACCAACCACAGCCTCCGCCAGCCGACTCGACCCCGGCTGGCGGGCCGGGGAAGACGAGGGGCGGGCCACTGTGGCGGCCCGCCCCTCGCGGCGTTCTCGGTGCGCGCGCTGCGGACGGGGCTGGTCGGGCCAACTGGCGGCGGCCGACATGTGTGGTCGGGTCGATCGCGGGGGTGCTCGGCAACTGGCGGCGGCCGACAGCCTGTGGCCCCTTTTCGATGTCGGGCCCCGCCAGTTGTTGAGCGGTCCGTGTCGTGGCCGGTCGCACGTGGCGGCGTACGACATGCGATCCGCGAACTCTGGGTCATCCCCGCCAGGTCGCGAACCTTGCTCTGTCCACACGTTGATTTCTGGGGCTGCCGCACGACGGCAAGCGCCGGTAGGTTCTACGTCGACGAATCTTCTCGGAAGGACCCGTGATGCACCTACGCCGAGTGCTCGCCGCTGAGATCCTGGTTCCGCTGGTCCTTCTCAGTGCCTGCTCCAAGGACGATCCTGCACCCAAGATGCCGGATGCGACGACCTCGGAGCCGAGCCCGACCGAGACGTCGTCGACGGCTACGCCGGAGAGTCCCGAGGCATTCATCCGGCGGTTCAATGCCGCGAACGTGTCAATGCAGGCCACGGGAGAGCCCGAGGACTTCCTTGCCCTCACGAGGGGTTGTCGTCCCTGCGACGAGACTGCTGAGCAAGTCGCATCGTTTTACGAGAGGGGCGGGTTTGTGCGGTGGCCGGGTTGGGAGATTCTTCGAGTGAAAGCATCAACACCTAGTTCGGCGACTCGGATAGAGGTCCGCGTGGACGTCAACTCTGGGAGGACAAGATATAAGGCGTCGTCATCGGCCAAGGCGGTGGTGCTTGATGGTGGCAAGGTCACGTATCAGGCAACGCTGATTCCCATTGACGATTCGTGGTTGCTCTCCGACCTCGTGGAGCTCGCGCAATGAGGCCCTTGGCGCGAGTTCTCGTGCTGGCCATAGCCTGCACCCTGGGGCTTGTGGGAGTGGCTAACCCAGCCAATGCGGAATGCACGGAAGCGACCGATCTGCTAGGAACGAAGACCGTCTGCGTCTATACCGCGCAAGAGTTGCAGGAGACGGCACAGTCCGACCCCGAAGCGATCTACACCGTCTTCCAGGCGTGCTTCAACGGCACGAGCGGTGAGCCCGAACCGTGCAGCAATCCCCGGGCCTGCTCGGTCGGAGAAGC
>NZ_JANPEO010000522.1:0-6744 GCF_031422975.1 Nocardioides sp.
AGCGACGAGTCGTCTTCGGCCTCGACCAGGACGGCATCGTCGACGTGGCGCTGGAGGGCGCGCGCCTGTGCCGCAAGTTCGAGGAGACCATCCCCGAGACCGCCGTCTACTACGAGTACTCGCCCGAGTCCTACACCGGCACCGAGCTCGAGTACGCCGTCCGCGTGTGCAACGCCGTCATCGACGTGTGGAAGCCGACCGCCGACAAGCCCGTCATCATCAACCTGCCCGCGACGGTGGAGATGGCCACGCCCAACGTCTACGCCGACTCCATCGAGTGTATGAGTCGCCACCTGCGCAGCCGCGAGCACTTGATCCTCTCCCTGCACCCCCACAACGACCGGGGTACGGCGGTGGCGGCGGCCGAGCTCGGCTATCTCGCCGGCGCCGACCGCATCGAGGGCTGCCTGTTCGGCAACGGCGAGCGCACCGGCAACGTGTGCCTGG
Organism: Nocardioides sp.; assembly: GCF_031422975.1. Classification (GTDB taxonomy): domain Bacteria; phylum Actinomycetota; class Actinomycetes; order Propionibacteriales; family Nocardioidaceae; genus Nocardioides. The sequence goes on from NZ_JANPEO010000522.1 coordinate 448, forward strand.
TGACGCTGGGGCTGAACCTCTTCACCCAGGGCATCGACCCGGAGATCGACTTCAACCCGGCCAACGGAGGCATCGACGAGATCCGCCGCACGGTGGAGTACTGCAACCAGCTGCCCGTCGCCGAGCGCCACCCCTACGGTGGCGACCTCGTCTACACCGCGTTCTCCGGCTCGCACCAGGACGCGATCAAGAAGGGCTTCGAGGCCCTCGAGCGCGACGCCGCGCGCGCCGGCGTGCCGGTCGACCAGCACCCGTGGGCCGTGCCCTACCTGCCCATCGACCCCAAGGACGTCGGCCGGTCCTACGAAGCGGTCATCCGGGTCAACAGCCAGTCCGGCAAGGGCGGCGTGGCCTACATCCTCAAGCACGACCACAAGCTCGACCTGCCGCGTCGTGCGCAGATCGAGTTCTCGCGGGTCATCCAGGCGCACACCGACGCCGAGGGGGGCGAGGTCAGCCCCGAGCAGATCTGGCAGACGTTCTCCGCCGAGTACCTCGAGCGCGAGACCCCGCTCAAGCTGGACTCCGTGCACACCTCGAGTGCCGCTGGGGAGAAGGACCAGCTGACCACCAACGTCTACGTCGACGGCGAGCTGCACTCACTGTCGGGGGAGGGCAACGGGCCGCTGTCCGCATTCGTCGGCGCGATCAACGAGGTGGAGCGCGGCGACGACCGGGGCAGGGAGGTGCCCGGCTTCGACGTGCGGGTGCTCGACTACCACGAGCACGCGCTCAGCGCCGGAGGCGACGCCATCGCTGCGGCGTACGTCGAATGCGCGGTCGGCGAGCAGATCCTGTGGGGTGTCGGGCTCGACCCCAACATCGTCACGGCCAGCCTCAAGGCCGTGATCAGTGCGGTCAACCGGGCCAACCGCTAGGTGGACCTCCCGCATGACAGCCTCGGTGTCGCCTAGATTTCGACTCATGCTGGTCTCCGAGCGCATTGGGCAGTTCTTCCTCAGCCACCCCGACAGTGGTCGCGACCGTCTCGAATACACCGAGTACGGCGCCGGCGACAACTGGGTGGTGCTGCTGCACGGGCAGCTGATGCCGCGACGGATGCACCAGCCGCTGGCGCGCGCGCTCGCCGGGAGCGGACTGCACGTGGTGACCCTGGACCTGCTCGGCCACGGTCGTTCCGACCGGCCGGCGGACCCGCTGGTCTACTCGATGACGGCCTTCGCCGAGCAGGTGGTCGCGCTGCTCGACCACCTCGGGGCCGAGCGGGCCGTCGTCGGCGGCACGAGCCTGGGCGCCAACGTCTCCTTGGAGATGGCGGTCGTGGCTCCGGAGCGGGTCAAGGGCCTGCTGCTGGAGATGCCGGTCCTGGACAACGGGCTCGAGGCGGGGCTGATGGCCTTCGGCCCGGTGCTCTTCACCGCCCGCTTCCTACCCTTCACCGTCTCGGCGCTGCGCTGGGTCACCCGGCCGATCCCGCGCGGGATCGTGCCCTTCTGGGTCGGCATCGGCCTCGACACCTGCAACCAGCGCGCCGAGTCGATGGCGGCCGGCGTGCACGGCATCTTCTTCGGCCGGATCGCACCCTCGGCGCGGCAGCGGCGCCAGATCACGGTGCCGGCGCTGGTCGTGGGCCACCCGTCGGATCCGATCCACCCCGCCGCGGACTCGGCGATGGTGGCCGCGGAGATGCCCAACGCGACCTTCGTACGTGCCCACAGCATCCTGGAGTGGCGCGCCCGACCCGAGCGTCTCACCGAGGTCGCCATCGAGTTCGCCCGAACCTGTTGGGAAGAACCGCGACGCACCCGCCACCTGGGCACCTGACACGTCACCGAGCAGGCACAATGGGTGAGTGCCTCTCTATCGCGACGAGGCGATCGTGCTGCGCACCCACAAGCTGGGCGAGGCCGACCGCATCATCACCCTGCTGACCCGTCAGCACGGGCGGGTGCGAGCGGTGGCGAAGGGCGTACGCCGCACGACCTCCCGCTGGGGTTCGCGACTCGAGCCGTTCACGCACGTCGACCTCCAGCTCGCCGAGGGCCGCAACCTGGACACCATCACCCAGGCCGAGACGATCGATCCGTTCCATGCCCGGCTGGGCATGGACTACGAGCGCTACACCGCCGGCACCGCGATGCTCGAGACGGCCGAGCGGCTGGTCACCGAGGAGAAGGAACCCTCCGTCCAGCACTTCCTGCTGCTGGTCGGCGGGCTCCGTGCGATGGCCGCCGAGGAGCATGCCGCCAGCCAGATCCTCGACTCCTACCTCCTGCGCTCACTCGCCGTCTCCGGCTATGCGCCGTCCTTCGACCACTGCACCAGCTGCGGGGTCGAGGGCCCGCACCGCTACTTCAACCCGTCGGCCGGCGGCGTGCTCTGCACGATGTGCAAGGTCCCCGGCTCGGCCACGCCTGCACAGGAGACCATCCGCGTGCTCGCCGCGCTGCTCACCGGCGACTGGGCGCACCTCCGCGCTACCGACCCCCGCCACCTCCGCGAGGCCAGCACACTCGTCGCCGCCTATCTGGCCTGGCACCTCGAACGCGGCCTGCGCTCGATGGCGTACGTCGAACGCTGACTAGGCTCCGCGTCGTGAAACGTTCAGTGCGTCGGCCCACCCCGCACCCCAGCGGCGCGCGACCACCCGCCGTACCCGCCGATCTCGTGCCGAGGCACGTCGCGATCGTGATGGACGGCAACGGCCGCTGGGCCAAGGACCGTGGCCTGCCGCGCACGGCCGGCCACGAGCAGGGCGAGAGCTCCCTGTTCGACGTCGTCGAGGGTGCGATCGAGATCGGTGTGAAGGCCGTCTCGGCCTACGCGTTCTCGACCGAGAACTGGTCGCGCTCGCCCGACGAGGTGCGCTTCCTGATGGGCTTCAACCGCGATGTGATCCGCCGCCGCCGCGACGAGATGCACGAGCTGGGGGTGCGGGTCCGCTGGGCCGGTCGAGCGCCGCGGCTGTGGAAGTCGGTGATCAAGGAGCTCAAGGTCGCCGAGGAGCTCACCAAGGACAACGACGTCTGCACGCTGACGATGTGCGTCAACTACGGCGGCCGCTCAGAGCTGGTCGACGCCGTGCGCGGTGTGGCGCGCGAGGTGGCCGCGGGCAGGATCCGCCCGGACAAGATCGACGAACGCGCCATCGCGCGCCACCTCTACGTCCCCGAGCTCGCCGACGCCGATGTGATCTGGCGGACCTCGGGAGAGCAGCGACTCTCCAACTTCATGCTGTGGCAGGCGGCCTACAGCGAGTTCGTGTTCACCGATGTCCTCTGGCCCGACGTCGACCGCCGCGACCTCTGGCGCGCGATCGAGATCTATGCGAGCCGCGACCGGCGCTATGGCGGAGCAGAGCCGAACTTCTGATGTTGGAGTTGCCTGACCAGTGCGCCCGCCGGCCCCGAGATCCGGTCAGGCCCGGTGGCAGGTGGCGCAGGTCCCGACGATCTCCAGCGTGTGCGCGACCTCGGAGTAGCCGTGCTCGGCCGCGATCGTCCGCGTCCACCTCTCCACGGTCGGCCCCTCGACCTCGATGGTCGCGCCGCACGAGCGGCACACCAGGTGGTGGTGGTGGGTCCCCGAGCAGCGGCGGTAGATCGCCTCGCCGTCCTCGGTGCGCAACATGTCGACCTCACCGGCTTCCACGAGCGCGTTGAGGGTCCGGTAGACCGTGGCGAGTCCGACGGGCGTGCCACCGCGGCCGAGCAGGTCATGGATGTCCTGAGCGGAGCGGAAGTCGTCGAAGGACGCCATCGCCTCGACGACAGCGGTGCGCTGTCGGGTGGGGCGCAGCGGCGTGCGGTCAGTGCCCAATCTCTCAGTGCCCGATCTCTCAGTGCTCGTCATAGTGCTCTCCATGCGGCGCGTGCCGGTGGCCGTCGTGGACGTAGTCGACGTGGTCGCCGTGGCGGACGGCCGGGTGCCCGCAGTCGTGGCCGTGGATGTGCGCGTGGTCCTCGGGCGTCATCTCGTGCGAGTGCGATGCCTCGTCGAGGGGAGGTACGGCGGGGAAGGGCGCCCGCAGGCGTCGCCGGTGTCGCAGCCACACACCGAGGGGCCAGGTCGAGGCGAACATGGTCAGGGCCAGCAGCACGATCGTGGGGCCGGGAGCCACGGTGGCGTGGACCGACAGCGCAGCCGAGAGCAGCAGCCCGCCCACGGCCGCGACCACGCCGACGCCCATGGCGCCGGTGAGCGTGGTCCGGAACGACCGGGCCAACTGCTGCGACGTAGCGACCGGCACCACCATCAGGGCGGACACGAGCAGCAGCCCGACCGTGCGCATCGCCACCGTGACCGTCACGGCCGCCAGCACCGCGACGAGGATGTTGTAGGCCCGGACCCGCATCCCCGCGGCCTTGGCGAACTCCGGGTCGGACGCGACCGAGAACAGCTGGGGGAGCAGCCCGAGCGTGACCACCAAGATCACCACGGCGAGCGCGAGCGTGAACCACACGTCGTTCGCGGAGATGCTGGTGACCGAGCCGAACAGGTAGGACTGGAGGCTGCTCGCACCCTGTCCGTCGAGACCGGTGATGAGTACGCCGCCGGCGAGACCACCGTAGAACAGCAGCGCCAGCGCCACGTCGCCGTTGGTGTGGCCCTGCTCGCGGATCACCTCGATCACCACGGCGCCGATGATCGCGACGATCACGGCGGTCCACGTCGGGGAGGTGCCGGTCAGCAGGCCGAGGGCGACACCGGTGACGGCGATGTGACCGATGCCGTCACCCAGGAGGGCGAGCCGCTTCTGCACCAGGAAGGTGCCGATGGCGGGCGCCGCGAGGCCGGTGAAGAGCGCGGCCAGCAGCGCACGATGCATGAAGTCGAGACCCAGCAGGTCGATGACATTCACCGTCCTCCCTCCAGCGAGTCGAGGGGGGAGGCGACGTGCGGCGCGTGGTCATGGCTGGCAGCGCTCTCGTGGTGGTGCGTGTGCACCGCTTCCTCGGACAGCGGCGGTCCGTCGTAGTCGACCCGGCCGTCTCGCAGGACGACCGCGCGGTCGACGAGCGAGGCCAGCGGTCCGAGCTCGTGGGCGACCAGCACCACCGTGGCGCCCCGCTCGGACAGCGTGCGCAAGGCGTCGGCCAGCGCCTGCTGGTTGGGCAGGTCGACGCCGGCGGTCGGCTCGTCGAGGAAGAAGAGCTCGGGCTCGCCCGCCAGCGCCCGCGCGATCAGGACGCGCTGCTGCTGGCCACCACTGAGGGTCGAGATCCCGTCGCCGGCGCGGTCCGCGAGGCCGACCACGTCGAGCGCGTCGGCAATGGCTCGACGGTCGGCCCGATTCATCGGCCGCAGCACCTTGCGCCGCGTGAGGCGGCCCGAGGCCACGACCTCCCGCACGCTGGCGGGCACGCCGCCGGTCGCCGTGGCCCGCTGCGGTACGAAACCGATGCGCTGGTGTTCGTGGAAGTCCGACAACGTGGTCCCGAACAGGCTGACCGAGCCCGACGTCAGCGGACGCAGGCCCGTCAGGGCGCGCACGAGCGTCGACTTGCCGGAGCCGTTGGCGCCCATCAGCGCGAGGAACTCGCCTTCGTGCACGGTGAGGTCGTTGGCGCGGAGCACCGGCCGGCCGCCGATGGCGACCGTGACGTCGCGGGCCTCGACGACGGCTGCCCCCCGCTCGTTCAGCATGCGCCGGCCTTCCTCAGAGCGGCGAGGTTCTGCTCCATGAGGGCAACGTAGTCGCTGCCTGCCTCGCCCTCGGCCGGTCCCTCGATCGGGTCGAGCACGGCGGTGGTGACGTCGGTGTCCGCGGCGAGCGCGTCGGCCATCGCGGTCGAGGCGAGGCGTTCGGAGAAGACGGTGGTGATGCCCTCCTCGGCGATCAGCTCCTGGAGGCGAGCGATCGCGGCGGGCGTCGGCTCGGCGTCGGGGGTGAGGCCGACGATGCCTTCGAAGTGCAGGCCGTAGCGCTCGAGATAGCCGAAGGCCTCATGGGTGACGACCATCGTGGTGCGCTCGCAGGACGCCAGGGCCCGGGTGTACGCCGCGTCGACGCCTTCGAGGTCGGCGCGGATGTCCGCCGCCTTGGCGGCATAGTCCGCGGCGCCGGCTGGGTCTGCCTCGGCCAGGGCTTCGGCCACGGCATCGCCGAGGTCGGCCATCAGCAGCGGGTCGAGCCAGAAGTGGGGGTCGTGCTCGCCCGGGTCGCTGGCGTCCGCGCGCAGGTCCACGACCTCGGCCGCGTCGACCTCGACACCAGTGGCGACGTTGGCGATCGCCTCGTCGACCGCCGGCTGGAAGTCGTGCTCGAACACGACCACGTCGGCCCGGTCGAGGGCAGCGGTCTGCGCGATGCCGAGCTCCAGGTCGTGGGGCTCG
>NZ_JANPEO010000523.1:0-1793 GCF_031422975.1 Nocardioides sp.
GCTGTCGATGGTCAGGGTCTGGGCGGTCGAGGTGTTGGTGATCGGGTTGTCGGTGACGGGCAGAACCGCGCCGGCCGACTGGTCAGCGGCCGGCTGCTGCGTGCCGGAGTTGCTGCCGTTGGTGCCGGTGGTGGTGGAGCCGCCGCAGGCCGTTGCGAGGGCCAGGACGGCGGCGAGCCCGGAGGCCGCGAGAGCGGTTCGGCCGGCGCGGTCGTGGCGGGGTGTCGGGGTGTTCATGAGTGTCCTCCGGGTTCGATGGGCTGTTGACGGCTCAGGGTGCGGCGCAGGGCGGCGAAGAGCAGCGCTGCGTAGGCGAGGAGCCAGGCGATGTTGTTGCGGGTTTCGTTGAGGAGCCACAACAGGCCATAGGGGCGGTAGCGCTCCTTGACGTCGGTCATGGCGAAGGCGAAGCGCTCGAAGTGCTTGGCGAGGGAGGCTTCCTCGATGCCGGTGCGGACGCGTTCGTAGCCGGTGAAGTGGGTGAGGACGGCGAGCTCTCCGTCGTGGTTGAGGCCCAGGGCCTGGAACAGCCCCCCGGGGAGTTGGTTGTCGGCGTCGAGGGTGTCGCCGATCTGGGGCAGGACGAGGACGACCACGAGCCAGATGCCCAGCGCGATGGTCAACCCGTTCACGGGAACTTTCGCCTTGGCCGTCGCGATGGCGCCCAGGCAGTAGAAGGCACTGAGGTAGAGCAGTGCGGCGAGACAGGCCAGGCCGACGCGGAGCACTTGGATCGGGCTGATCCAGTCGTGGCCGATCAGGCCGAGGGAGACGACGCCGACGAGCGCGGTGGCTGAGATCAGGGTGGCGAAGATGCCGAGCGCGCCCAGGTAGCTGCCGGTGGCGAGCTCGGCGCCGGTCAGTGGCCGGGACCGCAGCAGCGGCAGGGTCCGGTTGATGCGTTCGCGGGAGACCGAGAGGTAGCCGAGGGTGATCGCGATGATCGCGCCGAGGATCTCCAGGTATTCGAGGACACCGCGGAGCAGCGAGAGTACTGCCAGCGGGGAGGGGGCGATTCGGGTGAGTCCTTGGGCCGACGCGGCCGCCCGGTAGTTGTTGTAGTCGGCGAGCTGCGCGGCGTAGTCGCTGGCGCCGATCAGCACCGAACCGATGGTGGAGGCGACCAGGATGGCGATCAGGATGACCAGGACGCGGCTTCGCAGGGCGGCGCGGTACTCGTGACGAGCCACTTGGGTGATTCGTCGGGTGGACTCACTCATCGCTGGCGCTCCTGGAGTAGTCGTGTCGCTGGATCCGCCAGAGCACGAGTAGCGCGAGCGTGGCGGCGGCGATGAGGATGGGCAGGACGGTCAGGGCTGCCTGACCGGGCGTGGTGGCCGGTGTCGTGCGCAGGATGCTTGCGGCAGCGTCCTTGTAGCGCTCGACGAGCGAGATCGGTTGGGCGACATGGGTGATGCGGAAGAAGGCCTGCGACGTGCCGGCGGGTTCGCTGATGGGGTTCAGGGACTGGGTCGGGCGGAGCCCCGAGACGAACTGCGGTAGCACGAAGGTCACGACGATCCAGACCGCGATCGCCGAGAGCAGAGCCAGGGACCTGCGTCGGATGAGCAGTGCGGTGAGCATGCCGATCAGGACGAAGACCGACAGGTAGACCCAGGACAGCGCATAGAAGCCGGTGAGTCTGGCCAGATCGGGTCCGTTGAGGGTGCGGTTCACGACCAACAGCGCGACCGCGCTGAGTGCCCAGCACGCTGCGAGGGCGGTAGCCAGCAACCGGGCCGCGCTGAGGATCTTGCCCAGGGCGTACTGGGTGCGGGCGATGGGCCGGGTGA
>NZ_JANPEO010000524.1:0-6095 GCF_031422975.1 Nocardioides sp.
CCTCCATCATCTGGCGCAGTTCCTTCTTCAGCTCGTTGACCTCGTCGCGGATCCGGGCGGCCACCTCGAACTGCAGCTCGGCCGCGGCCGCGCGCATCTGGTCGGTGAGCTGCTGGATCAGCTCGGCCAGGTCGCTCGAGGGGATGCCGGCCGCGTCGGGCAGCGTGTTCTTGATCTTCGACAACGCGGGTGTGGGGGACTTCGAGGGCTTGACTCCCCCGGCGCGGCCCCTGACCCCAGCGTCCGCCCAGGTCTGCAGCAGTTCCTGGGTGTTCTCGTCCTCGCGGGCCAGCATCTCGGTGATGTCGGCGATCTTCTTGCGCAGCGGCTGCGGGTCGATGCCGCGCTCGGTGTTGTAGGCGACCTGGATCGCACGACGCCGGTTGGTCTCGTCGATGGCCATCTCCATCGACGGGGTGATCTTGTCGGCATACATGTGCACCTGGCCCGACACGTTGCGGGCCGCCCGACCGATGGTCTGGATCAGCGACTTGTCGGAGCGCAGGAACCCTTCCTTGTCGGCGTCCAGGATCGATACCAGCGACACCTCGGGCAGGTCGAGGCCCTCGCGCAGCAGGTTGATGCCGACGAGGACGTCGTACTCACCCATCCGGAGCTCCTTGAGCAGCTCGATGCGCCGCAGCGTGTCGACCTCGGAGTGCAGGTAGCGGGTGCGGATGCCGGCGTCGAGGAGGTAGTCGGTGAGGTCCTCGGACATCTTCTTGGTCAGCGTCGTGACCAGGACCCGCTCGCCCTTGTCGGAACGGGTGCGGATCTCGTGGATCAGGTCGTCGATCTGGCCCTTCGTCGGCTTGACCACGACCTCGGGGTCGATCAGGCCGGTCGGCCGGATGATCTGCTCGACCGTGTTGCCCTTGCCGCCGACCTTGTCGAGCTCGTAGTTGCCCGGCGTCGCGGAGAGGTAGATGGTCTGGCCGATGCGGTCGAGGAACTCCTCGAACTTCAGCGGCCGGTTGTCCATCGCGCTCGGCAGCCGGAAGCCGTGGTCGACGAGGTTGCGCTTGCGAGACATGTCTCCCTCGTACATTCCGCCGATCTGCGGCACGGCGACGTGCGACTCGTCGACGACGAGCAGGAAGTCCTCGGGGAAGTAGTCGAGCAGCGTGTTGGGCGCCGTGCCGCGGGTGCGCCCGTCCATGTGCATCGAGTAGTTCTCGATGCCCGAGCAGGAGCCGACCTGCCGCATCATCTCGACGTCGTAGGTCGTGCGCATGCGCAGTCGCTGGGCCTCGAGGAGCTTGCCCTGGCGCTCGAACGTCGCGAGCTGGTCCTCCAGCTCCAGCTCGATGCCCTTGATCGCGCGCTCCATCCGCTCCGGCCCGGCGACGTAGTGGGTCGCCGGGAAGACGTGGAGCTCCTTGTCCTCGGTGATGACCTCCCCGGTGATCGGGTGCAGGGTCATCAGCCGCTCGATCTCGTCACCGAAGAACTCGATCCGCACCGCGAGCTCCTCGTAGACCGGGAAGATCTCGAGGGTGTCGCCGCGGACGCGGAACGTGCCGCGCGTGAAGGTCATGTCGTTGCGGGTGTACTGGATCTCGACCAGCCGCCGCAGGATCGAGTCGCGGTCGTGCTCCTCGCCCACCCGCAGCCGGAGCATCCGGTCGACGTACTCCTGGGGCGTGCCGAGACCGTAGATGCACGACACGGTGCTGACCACGATCACGTCGCGCCTGGTCAGCAGCGAGTTGGTGGCGCTGTGGCGGAGCCGCTCGACCTCCTCGTTGATCGAGGAGTCCTTCTCGATGTAGGTGTCCGTCTGCGGGACGTAGGCCTCGGGCTGGTAGTAGTCGTAGTAGCTGACGAAGTACTCGATCGCGTTGTCCGGGAAGAGCATCCGCAGCTCGTTGGCGAACTGCGCGGCGAGCGTCTTGTTGGGCTGGAGCACCAGCATGGGTCGCTGCAGCTGCTCGGCCACCCAGGCCACGGTCGCGGTCTTGCCGGTGCCGGTGGCACCCAGCAGCACGACGTCCTGCTCGCCCCCGCCGATGCGCTCGGTGATCTCCGCGATCGCCGTCGGCTGGTCGCCGGAAGGGATGTAGTCGGAGACGACCTTGAAGGGGGCGACTCGGCGCTCGAGATCTGTCACTGGACGCATGCATCGAGCCTACGGGTGACCACCGACAACGATGCCCGGGCCGTGGCTAGATTGTCCCCGTGACCCTCGCCCGTGCGCTGACCTCCGTACGCCGGACGCTACTGGCGGTCTTCGGTTTCCAGATCGCCCTGGCGATCGCCCTCTCTCTGGTCGACTCCTACCGGCGACGCGGGAAGAAGCCCAAGCCCTTCCCGGTCACGCCGCCGCGGACCGTCGAGGTCGGCGAGGGGACGCTGACGACGTACACCTTCGGCATGGATCTCTACGACGACATGCTCGCGGCCATCGACGGCGCCAAGAAGCAGATCCTGTTCGAGACCTACATCTGGAAGGGCGACGTGATCGGCGAGAAGTTCAAGACCGCGCTGATCCGGGCCGCGGAGCGTGGGGTCGAGGTCTATTGCATCTACGACGGCTTCGCCAACCTGGTGGTGTCCCCGCGGTTCAGGCGCTTCCCCTCGACCCTCAAGGTGCTCCGCTACCCCATCTGGTCCGCGGGCCTGCGCTTCTGGGACCTGCGCCGCTACGGGCGCGACCACCGCAAGATCCTGGTCGTGGACGAGGAGGTCGGGTTCGTCGGCGGCTACAACGTCGGGTCGGCGTACGCCACCGAGTGGCGCGACACGCACATCCGCCTCACCGGTCCCGGCGTCTGGGACCTCAAGCGGGCGTTCGCGGACTTCTGGAACCTCAACCGACGCAAGCGCCTCGGCCGCAGCGAGCGGCCGCTGCTGCTGGAGACCGCATCCGAGTGGGAGCCGCGCATCCGCTTCGCGCGCAACGTGCCTCGGTTGTGGATGTTCCCGATCCGGTCGATGTACCTCGACGCGATCTACCGTGCGACCCGCAACATCTGGATGACGCACGCCTACTTCATCCCCGACCAGGACTTCGTCGACGCCCTCAAGGACGCCGCCGCGCGCGGCGTCGACGTCCGCCTCCTGGTGCCGCTCAAGTCCAACCACATCGTGGCCGACTGGATCTCGCGCGGCTACTTCTCCCAGCTGCTCACCGCCGGCGTGCGGATCTTCCGCTTCAAGGACGCCATGGTGCACGCCAAGACATCGACCATCGACGGCAACTGGTCCACGGTCGGTACGGCGAACGTCGACCGCCTCAGCCTGCAGGGCAACTACGAGATCAACGTCGAGGTCATCGCCGAGTCCATGGCCGCCGTGCTGGAGGAGATCTTCGTCCGCGACGAGTCCAACTCGCTGGAGCTGACCAGCTCCGAGTGGGAGGCGCGCGACCTGCACCGCAAGTTCACCGAGTTCGTGCTCGCTCCCCTGCGTCCCCTGCTGTGAACCCGGCCGCTGGCCGGCTCACCGGCTCCCGGGCGTCCGCCCCGGCAGGTGGGTCCGGGGTGACATTCGCGGACCACGACGCGGCCGGCCGCCGGCGAAGCCCAAGATCAGCGAGACCGCGCGGTTGCGGTGCGGGCGCCACGGCTCGAGGAAGTCGGCGAGCTCGGCGTCCGTGAAGGGATCGCCACTCACGGCCCAGCCGACGTCCTTGGCGACGTGGTAGTCGCCGAAACTCACCGCGTCGGGGTCCCCGAGAGCCGTCGAACGCACCTCGGCGCTCGTCCACACCCCGATGCCGGGAAGGCTGCGGAGCCGCCGGTCGAGGTCCTCGGGGCCGTCGTGCCGCTCCAGCGCCTCGGCCACCCGGGTCGCGGTGACGATCGCCCGCGACCGTGCGGGGTCGACGTGCAGCTCCAGCCACGCCCAGCTCGGGATCATCCGCACGGTGGCCGCGTCGGGCGGCACCCAGAGCTTCAGCTCCGCACCGGGCCCGGGCGCGCGTTCGCCGTACCGGTGGACGAGTGAGCGGTAGCCCGCGAAGGCCTCCTGGCCGGTCACCTTCTGCTCGATGATGCTGGGGATCAGCGCCTGGAGCACCAGTCCGGTGCGGCCGAACCGGGCGTGCGGCCGGCGGCGCCAGGCCTCGGCGACCAGCGGCTGGAGCGGGTCGAACCCACTCACGTCGTCATCGGCCCCGAGCAGCCGCGGGACGGACGCCAGCACCCACTCGGCGCCGGCGCCCCAGGCGCTCGCGTGCACGACGCCGGTCGGGTGCTGCTGCACGCGCAGGGTCGCGGGACCCTCGGGAGTCCTCACCCCGCGCCAGTGGGCGCCCCCGGGGTCGATGCGATAGCTCGGGTCGGAGCCGCCGCGACGTTGCTGGCGCAGGATCGAGCCGGCCGGACACGGCCACGCCGGTTCCCACACCGTGCTGGCATCCGGGCTGGCCTCGGGCGAGGAGGACACCCGGTGGACGCTACCCCGCAGCCGCCGACCGCGCGGCGATAGGTTGCCCCCATGGGAGAGCAGCGCGAGATCGAGCCCGGCATCGAGAAGGACTTCACCCACCAGATGTCGTACGGCGACTACCTGCGCCTCGACCTGCTGCTGGCGGCCCAGCAGCCGCAGAGCGACCCTCCGCAGCACGACGAGCTGCTCTTCATCGTCCAGCACCAGACGTCCGAGCTGTGGCTCAAGCTGATGGTGCACGAGCTGCGTTCGGCCCGCGAGGAGCTCAGCCACGACCGACTCTCCCCGGCGTTGAAACGACTCGCCCGGGTCAAGCACATCCAGCGCGTCCTCACCGACCAGTGGTCGGTGCTCGCCACCCTGACGCCGAGCGAGTACGCCGAGATCCGCCCCTTCCTCGCCACGTCCTCGGGCTTCCAGTCGTCGCAGTACCGCGAGGTCGAGTTCCTGCTCGGCAACAAGGACGGCGACATGGTGCGCGTCTTCAAGCACGATCCGGCGGTGCAGGCCGCGCTCGCCCGGCTCCTCACCGAGCCGTCGCTGTACGACGAGTTCCTGGCCTACCTCGCCCGCCGGGGCTACGCCGTGCCGGCCGACGTGCTCGCGCGCGACGTGACCCGCTCCCACCCCTCCTCCCCCGGCCTGGTCGAGGTCTTCGCACGGGTCTATGCGGCGCCCGCCGAGCACTGGGGCGTCTACGAGGCGTGCGAGGAGCTCGTGGACGTGGAGGACAACTTCCAGCAGTGGCGATTCCGGCACCTCCAGGTCGTGCAACGGACCATCGGCCACAAGATGGGGACCGGCGGCTCGACCGGCGTCGGCTTCCTCCGGCGCGCCCTGGACCTGACCTTCTTCCCCGAGCTGTTCGACGTGCGCACGCGCATCGGCGGCTGAGGCGTTGTCGGTGCCCGCAGGCAGACTGATCGCATGCAGCTCGCCGAGATCGTGGCCACGTCCACCGCTGTGGCAGCGACGAGATCGCGCAAGGCCAAGGTGCTCGCGCTGGCCGAGGCCCTGCGACATGCGCAGCCCGACGAGCTCGAGACGGTGGTCAGCTATCTCGGCGGCACGCTCCGCCAGCGCCGCACCGGCCTGGGGTGGCGCGGTGTCGCGGTGCTGCCCGACCCGGCGACCGAGTCGACGCTGACGGTCACCGAGGTGCACGACGCCTTCGAGGTGCTCTCGCTGATCGCCGGTGCCGGCTCGCAGGCGGCCCGACGGGACGCCGTGGCCCGGCTGTTCGGCCGGGCCACCGAGGCCGAGCAGTCCTGGCTGCGTGGCCTGGCCACCGGCGAGGTGCGGCAGGGCGCGCTCGACGCGCTCGTCCAGGAGGCGGTGGCGCAGGTCGCGGAGGTGCCGTTGGCCGCCGTACGCCGCAGCGCGATGTTGTCCGGCAGCACGCTGGCCGCCGCCGTCGCGGCCTTCGCCGGCGGCGAGCCGGCGCTCGCCGGGTTCGGCCTCGAGGTCGGCAGACCCGTGCTGCCGATGCTCGCCTCCAGCGCTCCCGACATCGCGGCCGCGATGGCCAAGGCGGTGTCGGCCGGCCCGGTCGCCATCGACGCCAAGCTCGACGGCATCCGGATCCAGGCCCACCGCCGCGGCGACGACGTCCTCGTCGTCACCCGCAGCCTCGACGACATCACGGCCCGACTGCCCGAGGTCGTCGAGGTGGTGCGATCGCTGCCCGGCGGCGACCTCGTGCT
>NZ_JANPEO010000525.1:0-1724 GCF_031422975.1 Nocardioides sp.
GGCAATCCGCTCTGTGCCATGACTCGATTCTAGGGAGTCGCGGCGCACGACCCGACAACGCCGGCGGTCGGTGGACCGTTGACGGTCACCCGTTAGGTTGTCAGCGTGACCGACACGCTGCCGATGTTTCCCCTCAACACGGTGCTGTTCCCCGGCGTCACGATCCCGCTGCACGTCTTCGAGGACCGCTACCGCGCGCTCGTGCACCACCTCCTCAGCATCGACGACCCGGCCGACCGCGTCTTCGGCAGCGTCGCCATCCGCGAGGGGTACGAGGTGGGCGACCACGGCGCGCAATCGCTCTACCGCGTCGGCGTGCGACTGCAGCTGACTGAGGTCGAGAGCAATGAGGACGGCACCTTCGAGATCGTCGCGACTGCGCGCGATCGCATCATCCTCGGTGGGCTCGAGACCTCGGGTGACTTCGCCAACGGCGACGTCAAGGACTCCCCGGACGAGCCGATCGAGGGCAGCGAGGCGCTCCACGACCGCGCTCGCGCGACGTTCACCGCCTACCAGGCCGCCATCAGCATCATGCAGGGCACCACCTTCTCGGGCAGTCTCCCCCGCGATCCCGGCTACCTCTCCTGGACACTCGCCGCGCTGGCGCCGCTGCCGATGGCCGAGCGCCAGTCGCTGCTGGAGGCCGAGAGCCCCGAGGCCCGCCTGGAGCTGGTGACCCAGCTGCTGCGCGAGGAGCTGCGGGCCATCAACGTGATCCCGTCGCTGCCGGCCACCGACGTGGCGCGCACCGCCTGGTCCCCCAACTGATGCGTCCGCGATGTCGAAGAAGCAGCGGACCGGTGGCGGCACGCCGGCGACCCTCGCGCTGATCGCGGCCGGGTCCGCGTTCGAGCTGCACCCCTACGACCATGACCCGCGGGCCCCGTCGTACGGACTCGAGGCCGCCGAGGCCCTCGGAGTCGACCCAGCCCGGGTCTTCAAGACCCTGCTCGCCAACCTGGACGGCGCTCTCGTGGTGGGCATCGTGCCGGTCGCCGGTCAGCTCGACCTGAAGGCCCTGGCCCGGACACTCGGCGGCAGCAGAGCCGTGATGGCCGAGGTGAGCGCCGCCGAGCGCGCCACGGGGTATGTGGCCGGCGGCATCTCCCCGATCGGGCAGAGGAAGCGCCACCGGACCGTGCTCGACGAGTCGGCCCTCACCCACGCCACGGTCTTCGTCTCCGCCGGCCGCCGCGGGCTGGACCTGGAACTGACTCCGGCCGACCTGGTCGCGATCACCGAGGCGATCACGGCCAGGATCGGCCGATAGCACAGGCCGCCGTCAGTCCGTGGTGAGTCGCAGGATCGAGTGCGACACGTCACCGTCACGCCACGCGGAGATGCCGAAAGCGGAGAGGGGCTCGAGGTTCTCGGCCGCCTCCGCGTCGTCACCGGCGACGTTGACGAGCCAGTCGTCACCCGCGTCGAAGTTGACGAAGAGCACGACGCTCGCGTCGTCTGCTCCCTCCACGACCGACTTGTAGACCGAGGAGGCGCCGAGGTCGCCGCCCTCGAGCAGGGTCGCGCGGTAGTCCGCATCGAGGCTGATGATGACCGAGTCGTCGTCGCTCTCGGTCTCGAGGAGCGAGGCATCCTCACCCATTTGCGGGCGGATCTTGTCCAGCACCTTCTCGATCTCGGCGGGGTCGCCCTTGATCGTCATGCCGACGGGGATGTCGGCCGGGCCACCGTTCATCGCGGTCTCGGCGTCGAAGTCGGCG
>NZ_JANPEO010000526.1:0-2712 GCF_031422975.1 Nocardioides sp.
CCGCCGCCGCAAGGCCGGACCCCTCCCCCTCGGCCCGGCCGCGCGACCACCCGTCGCGCGGTCGGGCGGAACCACCGATCCATCGGTAGGAGCCCCGTCCACATGCGTAGAAGCCTGAACGTCAGCGGCATCGGCGTCGTCCTCAGCATCTCGGGCGGCATCGGGGTCGCGACCACGTCGGACCCCGCACCCGCGGGCACTACTCCCTCGGTCGCGCGCATCGTGCCGAACTCCGGCCAGGACCTCACGGCGACCATCACCTCGTTGCAGGACACCCTGCGACGGGTGCCCGGCGACTACGTGTCCTGGGCCAACCTTGCCGTCGCCTACGTCGAACAGGCTCGCGTCACCGGCCTGTTCACCTACTACGACAAGGCCGACAAGGCCGCCTCCGAGTCCTTCAGCATCGAACCCGACGACAACTTCAGCGCCCTGGCCGCCCGGGCCGCGATCGCTGCGGCGCGTCACGACTTCACGACAGCCCTGGACAGCGCCCAGGAGTCCCTGGCCATCAACCCGCGCGACCTCGGCGCCCTGGCGATCCGGGTCGACGCGCTCAACGAGCTCGGCAGGTACGACGACCAGCTGCGGGCGCTGCGGATCGCCGACCGCCGCCAGCCGAGTACGGCGATCGCGGCTCGTTACTCCTACGCCTACGAGCTCCGGGGCGACCTCGACCGAGCCGGCGACATCCTGCGTCGCGCAGCAGCCTCCGGCAGCCGCGCTGACAAGGCCTATGTCCTGACGCTGCGCGCGGACATCCTGCGTAAGCAGGACCGCCTCGTGGCCGCGAGTCGAGATCTGTCGACCGCACTCCAGGCCGTGCCGGGCCACCTGCCCGCCCTCGTCTCCTCGGCCCGCCTGCAGACGGCGCGCGGTGACCTCGACGGTGCCGTGCAGACCTGGCAGGACGTGGTGGCGCAGCAGCCCCTGCCCGAATACCTCACCGAGTTCGGTGAGCTTCTCGAACACCTCGGACGAACCGAGGAGGCGGACGCCCAGTTCGTCGTCGTCCAGGCCACCATCACGCTGCTCGAGGCCAGCGGGGTGGACACCGACCTCGAGACCGCGCTGTTCGAGGCCGACCACGGCTCAGCCGCGCATGCCCTCACCCAGGCCCGCGCCGAATGGGGCCGCCGTCGGAGCGTCCATGTCGCCGACGCACTTGCCTGGGCGCTGCACCGCACCGGTCGCGACGCGCAGGCGCTCCCGATTGCTCGCGCGGCGACCCGGCTCAACTCGCCGGAGGCCAAGTTCTGGATCCATCGCGGCACCATCGAGTCGGCGCTGGGTTTGACTGCCGAGGCTCGAACCCACCTACAGCGTGGACTCGCGATCGACCCCGGCATGTCGCCGTGGCAACGCGCCCAGGCTCGCGCCACCCTGACGTCCTTGGAGGTATCGAGATGAACCGCGTGCTCCGACTCCTGTTCGCCCTCGGCGCGATCGCCGCCTGCCTGTTCGTGACCGCGGCGCCGGCCTCGGCGCACCCCCTCGGCAACTTCACCGTCAATCGCTACACCGGCGTCCTGGTCTCCCCCAGCGGCGTCGAGGTCGACCACGTCGTCGACCTCGCCGAGATCCCGACCGCGCAGCTCGGCGCGGGGCTGGACGACCTGCCCGCCCTCGCGGTGCGCGAGTGCACCACGACCGGTCTCGGCCTCGAGCTCACGGCCGCGGGCACCACCCTCCCGCTCACCTTGGAGAGCTCGTCCGCGACGACCGCTCCCGGCGAGGGAGGACTGCCGATCACCCGCATCACCTGCGGCTACTCAGGTGTCGCCGACATCGGCGCCGGCGAGGTCACCATCGAGGACCGCACCGCTCCCGGTTCGGTGGGGTGGCGCGAGATCACCGCGGTCGGCGACGAGATGACGCTGTCGAGCTCGGACGTCCCCGACGTGAGCACCAGCGATCGGCTCACCTCCTACCCCAAGGACCTCCTGCAGTCACCGCTGGACGTCACCTCCGCGACGCTGATCGTGTCTCCCGGCGGACCGGCCGGCACCCTGCCCGGCAGCGATGACACCGGTCCGACAGCCACCGGCGGCAGCTGGCTGTCGTCTCGCGCCACCACGCTGCTGGCCGACAGCGGGTGGCTCGCCGCCGCGCTCGCGCTCGCCGCCGCGCTCGCCCTGGGTGCCACGCACGCCCTCTCCCCCGGCCACGGCAAGACCGTGATGGCGTTCTACCTCTCGCAGCGGGGCAACTCCTCCCTGCGCTCGGCGCTCTCGGTCGGCAGCGCCGTCACCGCGGCCCACACCGGGTCGGTGCTGCTCCTGGGGTTGCTGGTCTCCCTGAGCAGCGCCTTCGTGCCCGCACGGCTCTACCCCTGGCTCACCCTGGCCACCGGGCTGCTCATCGTCGGGCTCGGGCTCTACCTCCTCGCCCGGCTCCGCTCGGACGGCGAGGGCAACCACGGCCACGGCCACGGGCACGGGCACGGCCACGGCCACGGCCACGGTCACGCACCGGTCGAGGCCCACGTCGAGGAGCACGGTCACGACCACGCCCAGGAGCACGTTCACGCACACGAGGCGCACTCCTCCGTCGCGGTGGCCACGACTGTCGAACCCACTCCGACACCGCCTGCAGCCACTCCGGGCCGGTGGGGAGTGTGGGTGATGGGCCTGGTCGGCGGGCTGGTGCCGAGCCCCTCCGCACTGCTCCTGCTCCTCGCCGCCGTCGCCGTGGGCCGGGCCTGGTTCGGCT
>NZ_JANPEO010000527.1:0-5415 GCF_031422975.1 Nocardioides sp.
CGTCGTGCTCGATCACGGTGCGCACCCGGGTCAGCTCGCCACTGCCCACGACCAGGTGATCGGGCGTCGTGGCGTGACCGAGATGTCGGTACGACGCCTCGGCGGCGACGGCCGCGAAGGACAGCGACACCAGGGCGACGACCAGGGGCACCCAGAGCGGGACATCGACCCAGATCATGGCCCCCAGCGGGATCGCGGTGGCCAGCAAGGACCCCCACAGGTGTCGAATCCAGGTGCGACGCCGTGCGGCCGGGCCGTGCTCGACGAGTGGCACCGACATCGGCGCCGGTGTCTCGAGCACGTCGGAGCCCACGGACCGGGCCACGGTCGTGGGGCACGGGGGCAGGATCGCGGTCACACCGCCGGAGCCGACGCCGGTGGCCAACGTCGACAGCTCGGCGCCGCCGACCAGACGAAGCAGCACTGGCTCCTTCATCTGGACACCGCGGACGCGCTGCTCCTCGACGGTGATCGACCTCGTCGTGAAGAGGCCGGCGGTCAGATGCAGTGAGCCGGCTTCGCGCGTCAACCGCATGTTCCACCACTGGACGATGTAGCCGGTCACGGCGACCATCACCCAGCTCGTGAGCCCGCCGATGACGAGTCCGCCGATGACGAGCGCGAGCGCGAACCGGTGCACCCAGGTCCACGCGGACGCGGCCGTGTCCGCCACCGGAAGCTGGTCGCCGAACTGCGACAGCGCGCCCACGGCCGCGGCGACCACGACGAGCCGCGCAAGGCTGAACGGCGCGAACCTGAGCCAGGCCCAGTCGATCTCCGCGAGCACGCGCGCGGCCTGTGGAGCCTCGTGCGCGCCGCCGAACGGCTCGTCGCCGCCGGCGGGCGTCGAAGCCTCCGGCGCGGTGGGCGTCGCCGCTGGCGAGCGTCTGGACAGGAGGGACGACCGCAGTCCCGCCGCGTCGGCAGCCGTGACCGAGTCGAGCGTGATCCGGTCGTCGTCCACGCCGGTACCGATCTGGACCTTGGTCAGGCCGACGACCCTGTGCAGCAACGACGCCTCGAGGTCGACGCTGCGGACGCGGTCGAGCGGGGCGGTCTTCGTCTTCTTGTTCAGCAGCCCGCTGCGGATCTGGAACTGCGTGTCGGTCGTCCGGTAGTACGTGGTGAGCCATGGGAGCACCCCGAAGGCCACGGCACCGACCACCACGAGCGGCACGGCCCACCAGGGCATGCCGCCGCCCCCCGAGCTGATGCCGACGAGCGCGACGGCGGCGGGAAAGGCGAACTGGCCCACCACCTTGACCGGGTCGATCAACAGGTTGCGCGGCGACAGTCGCTGCCAGCCCACCTCGGACGGAACGGTCGGGAGGGGAGGCCGCTGCTCGGTCACGTGGCGTCGCCCTCGCTGGCGCCGGTGATCTCGGTGAGCTCCTGCACGAGCTGTCGAGCGACCTCACGGTCGAGGCAGTCGATGGTGATCGGTCCTGCCGCCGACGCGGTGGTGACGGTCAGTGAGGCCAGCTTGAACACCCGCATCAGTGCGCCCTGGGTCGAGTCCACCGTCTGCACGCGACTCAGCGGGGCGACGCGGCTGTCGATGCTCAGCCAGCCGGAGCGGGTGTGGATGGCCGCCGGGGTGATCTCCCATCGGTGGATGCCGTAGCGCAATGGGGGCATCACCAGCAAGTGCACAAGGGGTCCGACGAGCGCCGCCACCAAGATCACGGTCGTCCACCACGGCCGGTCGGGGGCATCGAACACGGCGGGCAGAGCGAAGACGTAGACCGCGACGGCGATGACCCACTCCACGGCGGCGCCGATCAGGGCGCTCACCCGCCAATAGGTCACGGCGCGCGGCGAGACCTGGTGGGCTGGCTCGCGCAGGGCTACGGAATCGGTCGCCTGGCTCATGCGGTGAGCCTACGAGGCGCCTCAGTCCGCGATGGTCCAGGTGCTGTCGGCGGTCGGACCCAGGACGGTCCGGAGCTCGCGGGTGTACGTCGCAAAGCCCGTCGCCGCGTCGAGCGCGTGCGTCTCGGTGGCACCCCCACCGTCCCGGTCCACCAGCACCAGGTCGGCCCGGCCGTCCCCGTTGTCGTCGGCGGCCGTCGCGACCCAGGTCGAGCCGAGCGCGGGGGCCACGGTGTTGGTCTGGGCGAGCCAGGACATGAACTCCGTCCGGGCGTCGAGCACGTGCACCGCGGTCTGCTCGCCGGCCTGGGTGTCGACGAGGTAGAGGTCGTCACGCCCGTCGAAGTCGTAGTCGCCGGCGGTGATCCGCCAGCGGTCCCGGGGCAGCGAGGGCGCCGGGAGATCCACGTCGGCCAGCCGGGTCTGGAAGCCCGTGCTGGCGTCCAGCACGGTCAGGTGGGCCCGTCCGTTGGACCCGTTGGACACGAGGTAGAGGTCGTCGCGCCCGTCTCCGTCGACGTCGCCGGCCAGGAATCGGGTCCGGCCCAGTCCGCCGCGACGATCGACGATGGTGGCGTGACTGAGGGATGAGTGGAGCAGGTCCCCGCCGTCGAGCACCTGGACCTGCGCGGTGTTGCGGCCCGCCATCCGGATCGCGTAGACGTCCTGCGCCCGGTCTCCGTCGTAGTCGCCGCCCGTGAACCTCCACCCGCGCCCGGCCAGGGGCAGCGGAGTCAGGTTCGAGTAGGCGGCGTACCCCGAGACCGCGCTCAGGACGTGGGCCTCGACGCCGGTCTCGGTCGTCCGAATCGCGGTCAGGTCGGCCGGGACGGCCGCGGGGGCTCGGCCGACGACCTCGACGGTGACGTCGTCGACGTACATCGAGGGCGAGGTCGACGTCTTGCCGCAGGTCGGCTGCTCCTCGTCGGGGCAGTTGCGCTTGTTCTGCAGACGCAGGTGCTCGGCGGTGACCGGGGCGTGCGTGGTGGACCAGGTCTCCTCGCCGTCGACGAAGAAGCGGGTCGGTGTGGTCGTCTCGGCGGCCGGGTCCTGGCCGGGGCCCTGGTAGGTGAACTCGACTGCATAGGTGTGCCAGGCGTCCATGTCCCGGGGATAGCGGCCGCCGGCGCACTTCACGTCGCCGATCGGTGGGGCATAGCGCCAGTAGTAGGCGACCTGCACCCGGCTGCACTGGTTCTGGTCGCCCCAGCTCTCGACGACGTCGATCTCGCCGGCACGCTGCAGGTCGTTGGTGCGCAGCCAGAAGGACGTGTGCACCCCGGTCTCGCTCGGCATCTTCAAGGTGGCGCTGGCGCGGTAGGTCGTCCCGGGTTCGAAGGGCACCTCGGTGTTGTACTGCAGGTGTGCCTCGGGTCGCAGCTCGAGCGCGGTGCGGCCGTCCACGGTGGTCTGGGTGACCTTGTCGGCGCTCGACGTCTCGAGGTGGGTCCAGCGATCGGCGTACGGCGCATCGAACCCGTCGGCAAGCACCGGGCTCGCCGCAGTCACGGCCACGCCGCCGGTGACCGGCAGCGTCGGGACCTCGAGGGCCGGAACGCCGGCGACGGTCGAGGGCAGCAGGGAGACGAGCACGAGCAGCTCTTGGAGCCAGGAAGGCATGAGTCCTTGGGAGGTCGGAGCGGGTGAGACTGATCTTCAGGGGGACATCTCGAGTGAACAAGGCGATGCCAACTCTGTGCAAGTCGCGAGCCCGCGGCCCGGCGGCCGGCGAATCGCCCACCCCACTTGCTCGGCCGTAGACTCCCGGCCCGTGGCTCTCACCATCGGTATCGTCGGACTCCCCAATGCGGGCAAGTCGACCCTGTTCAACGCCCTGACCAACAACGACGTGCTTGCCGCGAACTATCCGTTCGCGACGATCGAGCCCAACGTCGGCGTCGTCGGTGTCCCCGACGACCGGCTGGCCAAGCTCGCCGAGGTGTTCGGCTCGGCGAAGCTGCTGCCCGCGACCGTCGAGTTCGTCGACATCGCAGGCATCGTCCGGGGCGCCTCGGAGGGCGAGGGGCTGGGCAACAAGTTCCTCTCGCACATCCGCGAGTCGGCCGCGATCTGCCAGGTCACCCGCGTCTTCCGCGACGAGGACGTCACCCACGTCGACGGTGAGGTCAATCCCGCCTCCGACATCGGCACCATCGCCACCGAGCTGATCCTGGCCGACATCCAGACCGTGGAGAAGGCGATCCCGCGGCTGGAGAAGGAGGTCCGCGGCGACAAGTCGAAGGTTGCGGTCCTCGATGCTGCGCGTACGGCGCTGACTGCCCTCGAGGGCGGAACGCCGGTCATCGACACTGCGATCGACCGCGAGCTGCTCCGCGAGCTCTCGCTGCTGACGGCCAAGCCGTTCATCTTCGTCTTCAACTGCGACGCCGACGAGCTCGCCGACGAGGACCTGCTCTCAAGGATGAGAGCCCTGGTGGCGCCCGCCGAGGCGATCTTCCTCGACGCGAAGTTCGAGTCCGAGCTCGTGGAGCTCGGCTCCGACGAGGAGGCGCACGAGATGCTGGCCGAGATGGGCATCACCGAATCCGGGCTCGACCAGCTCGCCCGGGTCGGCTTCGACACCCTCGGGCTTCAGACCTACCTGACTGCCGGGCCCAAGGAGACGCGGGCCTGGACGATCCGCAAGGGCGCCGCCGCGCCCGAGGCGGCCGGTGTCATCCACACCGACTTCCAGAAGGGCTTCATCAAGGCCGAGATCGTCTCCTTCGATGACCTGATGGCCGCCGGCACCATGCAGAAGGCCAAGGAGGCCGGCAAGGTGCGCATCGAGGGCAAGGACTACGTCATGGCCGACGGCGACGTCGTGGAGTTCCGCTTCAACGTGTGAATCGGCGCGTTTGTGCAGGTCAGGGTGGGTGTAGGTGTCGTCAGTCCGCACAGAGTCCGCAAGAATCTGGGGCCCTTACCTCGACTCGGTGCTCGGGCGGTGTGTCGGTCCGGTCGCCTACACTGGATCCCATGACCGCGAACCGCGACGAGCTCATCCACCTGATCGAGGGCTTGCCTGACGATCAGGTCGAGGTCGTGCTGGCGGAGGTCCGCCGACTGACCACGAAGAAGCCGAAGAGCACCTGGCCACCCAAGTTCGTCGGCATGCTCAAGGACGGACCCGTCGCTGGGTCGTCACCCGAGTACGTCGACGCGGTGCTGTCGCGAGGCTTCGGCAGCGAACGCGCGTAGTGATCGTCTGCGACACCGGGCCGATCGTGGCCCTCTCGAACCATCGGGACGAGCATCACTTCGCGGCAAACAACCTCTTCCGCGACCTGCACATGGCAGGGGAGACGCTGCTGTTGCCACCGACCGTCCTGGCAGAGGGCCATCGTCCCGGTACTGGGTTCCCCAAGAAGTCTGAGTTCCCGTCAGGTTGGTCAGACGACAGGATCATGCACGAGATCTCGGACGTGGCGACCGACCCATCACTAGTCTGGCGACCCGGTGATCGGGCGGGTGACTTCTTCGTCAGCGGCACTCGGAGTGGCATCGACGTTGAAGTCCTGATCCGCAACAACCAGATCTGGA
>NZ_JANPEO010000528.1:0-1692 GCF_031422975.1 Nocardioides sp.
GACGACGTCGGTGGCATAGACGAGGCCGGCGTCGGCCTCCCCCGAGACGACCTTGTCGAGGGTGGCGCGGACATCCTCCTCGAGGCTGGCCGGCTCTGCGGTGATGGCGTTGTCGGCGAGCACGGCCGCCGCCACCCGGCCGCAGGGCGCCTCGTCGGTGCAGCGCACCCAGGTGGCGCCCTCGAGGTCGTCGAGCGACTCGATGCCGGCGGGGTTGTCGGGCGGCGTCACGAGGGTCAGCACGTTGGTCGCGAAGGCGGAGACCTCGCTGGTGACGCCCGCGTCCTGCGCGAGCCGCATCGAGGTCTCGTCGGCGGTGGCGAGCACGTCGCCGGGCGCGCCGTCGGCGACCTGCTCGGCGAGGTCGGTGCTCGAACCGAACGAGAAGGCCACCGTGGTGCCCTCGTGGGCGTTCTCGAACCCCGTGGCCAGGTCCTCGAAGACGTCGGTCAGTGAGGCGGCCGCCAGCACCGTCACGGTGTGCGTCTCCTCGCTGCCGCAACCGGCCAGCGGGACAAGCAGGGAGAAGAGAACCGCTCCGACCGCTACTCCGTGTCGTCTCATGGGCACAGTGTGCCGCATGTGCGGGAACTTGGCGCCCTGATGAACCCGCACTTGCGGTCAGACGGTTTCGATCACGACGTTGGTCGACTTCACCGAGGCGATGGCTCGGACTCCCGGAGCGAGCCCGAGCTCGTCGGCGGCATCGGCGCTCATCAACGACACCATCCGGTTGTTGCCGCAGACCATCTCGACCTGGGCCATCACGGTGTCCTTCTTGACCCGGGTGACGATGCCGGGCAACCGGTTGCGCGCGCTGACCGAACTCGCCCGGTTGCGGTCGCGGTCGGGCTCGTCGAGCAGCGACTCGGCGAGCGCGGCGAGGTCGGTGCCGGCGATGACGGCGGGGCTGGTGCCGGCCGTCGTCAGCCGTCCGGCATCCACCCAGCGGCGTACGGTGTCGTCGCTCACGCCCAGGATCTCGGCAGCCTCGGCCAATCGGTAGGTCATCGGATCCGGTGTCATGGCGCCATTGTGGCGGGTCGCGCGCGAGGTGACCTTCAGGCCGGGGGCAGCACCGCCGTCCCGTGCGGCACTCCGCGGTCGGCACCTGTGAGAATGGCCGGCGTGAGTGAGAAGCCAGGCCGCTACCAGCGTTCGTCCAACGGCCTGATCGGGGCGATGATCGTGACGCTGCTGGCGATCGGCGCGTTCGTGCTGGTGCGGTCGCTGACCCGCGCGGATCTCGAGGTGGAGCGCGAACCGGTCGACTTCGCTGCCGCCGCTGAGGCTGCACGCGGCGCGGGCTTCGACGTGATCGCCCCCGCAGAACTGCCTGCCGGCTGGATCGCCACCGCGGTCGACCTCCAGCAGACGGACCCGCCGCTGTGGGGAATCAGCGCCCTGACCGACAAGGACACGTTCGTGGGTCTGCGTCAGGAGGAGGAGTCGGTCAGCGACCTCGTCGAGCTCAACATCGACGAGGACGCCGCCGAAGGCGCACCACTTGAGCTCGACAGCGTGGTCGGCTCGACCTGGCAGACCTGGACCGACGAGGGCGGCGACACCGGCTACGCGATCGAGTACGGCGACGAGACGGTGCTCGTCTACGGGTCGGCGTCGGCGGCGGACCTGCAGGAGTTCATCACCCTGCTGGAGCGCTGAGGCTCGCCCTGCCAGCGAGATCGCCGG
>NZ_JANPEO010000529.1:0-5059 GCF_031422975.1 Nocardioides sp.
CGACACCCTGGACGAGCTGGACGGCCTGCCCGCCCTTGATGTCCACCGCGGGCAGGAGTTCGAGGTAGTCGCTCATGGGTCGATCCTAGGAGCCGCCGGCGGACCCGGCAGACTCATCCCATGATCGGCGATCGCTGGGGCGTCACGGACGCGGAGACGCGTGAGCCCTATCCCTGCGACGACTTCGTGAAGTCGCCGAGCCTCGTCGCGTGGCGAGGTGTCACCGTCGACGCGAGCCCGGACGTCGTGTGGGCGCGCGTCAAGCAGGTGCGCCTGGCGCCGTACTCCTACGACCTGATCGACAACCTCGGTCGCCACTCGCCGCCCGAGCGGCGTGACCTGCCCGATCCCGTCGTCGGGGATCGGTTCACCCGGGCGTTCGGGCGCGACCAGGGCACGGTCGTGGCCATCGAGCCCGGCGTCCACCTGACGGCGCAGATCATGGGAGCCCACATGTCGTACGCCGTCCGCGGCCACGGGTCGCAGACGCGGCTCCTGCTCAAGGTGACCGCCGCGACGCGCTCCCTGCTCGCCCCGGCGCTCTGCCTGGGTGACCTCGTGATGGCGCGCAAGCAGCTGCTGCGGCTGGCGGCGCTGGCCGAGGCGGACGAGCGAGCCGGCTGATCCGGCCGTTTGCTCCGCTCAGCTGCGCAGACCCACCTCGAGCTCGCTCAGTGCGTCGGCGAGGTCCACCTTCGGCTGCCAGCCCCACCGGCGCGCGCGATCGGCCCGGATCTGCCCCGTCCACGCCGGCTTGTCCTCCCACACGGGTTCCACCCCGAGGGCCCTCGTCACGGCGCCGTAGTAGTCCCGCTGCGTCGCCCGCCCGCTCGCCACGTTGACGACCGTGCACTGATTCGCGACCGGCGCCGTCTCCGGGTCGTCGGACGTCGCGATGGCACCGACGGACACGTCCGCGGCCACTGCGGCCAGGTCATCGACGTGCACCCAGGCGAACGTCTCCTCCGGCACCGCGTGCCGCGCGCTCTCGTCGTCTCGCAACTGCGCCGGGACTCGCGAGTTCCACACCGATGAGTCGCCGGCGCCGAGGATCGCCGGGGGCCGCAACAGCACCCTGGTCATCCCCCGGATCTCGGCCAGCGCCGCGTCGAGGTCGCGCTTGATCACCGAGTAGTCGCCCGCGTCGTCCGGCACCAGGGCCGCATCCTCATCCACGTCGCCGACTCCTGGCGCGCGGTCGTAGACCGCGGCCGTCGACACGTGGACCATCATGGGCACCCCTGCTGTCGCCGCGGCGTTGGCGATGACCAGCGTTCCCTGAAGCCCCACCGTCCGCTGACTCGACGCGTCGCCTCCCAGGGGGTGCACGGTCGTGATCAGCGCATCGGTTCCAGCTACCACGGCATCGGCGAAGGCCGGGTCCGCGAAGTCACCGACCCGCTCGAAGACCCCGGGGAGGACGGGCGCCGTTCCGGCGCACCGCACCACGGCAAGGACCGTCGCCTGTCTCTCGCTGAGCGCGGCCACGATGCGGCTCCCCACCAGACCGTTGGCTCCGGTGACCACGACGACGGGGCCGGACGACATGCTCGAGGAAGTCATGACTCCACGATGGCAGGCACCCCCTGGCGCTGTCGTGGGCCTGGACACCGGGTTCCGGCAGGCGGACCCGAGGTCGCCCAGGTCCGCGTGCCGCCATTTGGCACGATGGCGACACGGCTGGGTGCGGAAGCGGGGCCGAGGCACTGTGGCTGGCGTCCCACGGGTGGCGGGTGACCGCGGCCGACATCTCGTCCGAAGCCCTCGACAGCGCGGCCGAGCTCGCAGCCTCGTTCGAGGGCGGCGCGCCGGTGCACTGGGTCGAGGCCGAGCTGACCACCTGGGAGCCGGGCGTGCAGTTCGACCGCGGCCCGCCTCCCCCGGCGACCCGTCGGGCCGAACCGTCGGAGCGCTGAGCACCTACCCCCCGGACGGCAGTGACGCGACCCAGTTGCGGAGCAGAGCCGCGCCGGCGTCGCCGGACTTCTCGGGGTGGAACTGGGTCGCCGACAGCGGTCCGTTCTCCACGGCGGCCACGAACCGGTCGCCGCCGTGCTCGGCCCACGTCACGAGCGGCTCCCTGGTGCGATCGTTCGTGACGAGGTCCCAGCTGCGGGCGGCGTAGGAGTGCACGAAGTAGAAGCGTTCGTCCTCGACGCCGGCGAACAGCGACGACCCGTCAGGGACGGCGACCGTGTTCCAGCCCATGTGCGGCACGACGGGCGCCTCCAGGCGGGACACGGTCCCGGGCCACTCGTCGCAGCCCTCGGTCTCGACGCCGTGCTCCACGCCGCGTGCGAAGAGGATCTGCATGCCGACGCAGATGCCCAGCACCGGCCGGCCACCGGCGAGGCGGCGGCCGATGATGCGGTCGCCCTTGACCGCGCGCAGGCCCTCCATGCACGCGGCATAGGCACCGACGCCGGGCACGATCAGCCCGTCGGCGTCGAGCGCGGTCTGGAAGTCGTCACTCAGGATGACGCTCGCGCCGGCCCGTTCGGCCGCGCGAACGACCGAGCGGAGGTTGCCGGAGCCGTAGTCGAGGACGACGACGACGGGCTCATGGGTACTCAGAGCGTGCCCTTGGTCGACGGCACGCCCTGCTCACGCGGGTCGAACGCGATCGCGTCACGGAACGCCCGCGCGAAGGCCTTGAACTGCGCCTCCACCAGGTGGTGCGGATCGCGGCCGGACAGCACGCGGACGTGCAGCGCGAGGTGGGCGTGGAAGGAGATGGTCTCGAAGACGTGGCGCGTCAGGGAGCCCTGGTAGGCGGCACCGTCGGCGCCGGCACCACCGATCGCGACGTAGATCTGACCCTCGGGCTCACCGGTGTGCACGCAGTAGGGACGGCCGGAGACGTCCACGACGGCCTGCACGAGCGCCTCGTCGAGCGGCACGGTCGCGTCACCGAAGCGGCGGATGCCGACCTTGTCACCGAGTGCCTCGCGCAGCGCCTGGCCCAGCACGATGGCGGTGTCCTCGACGGTGTGGTGGGCGTCGATGTGGGTGTCGCCGTCGGCGTGCACCGTGAGGTCGACCAGGGAGTGGCGCGCGAACGCGGTGAGCATGTGGTCGTAGAACCCGACGTTGGTGGTGATCTCGGAGCGCCCGGTGCCGTCGAGGTCGACCTCGACCTTGATCTGTGACTCCGAGGTCGCCCGCTCGAGGCTGGCAGTGCGGCTCATGTGTTGTCCCTCATCGGCTCAGTCTTCATCACGGTGGTCAGTGCGTCCTTGAATGCGGTCATCTCGTCCGCGGTGCCGATCGACACCCGCAGCCAGCCGTCGGGCCCGGTCTCCCGGATCAGCACGCCGTGCTCCAGCAGACCCTGCCAGACAGCATGCCGGTCGGCGAACGTCCCGAAGAGCACGAAGTTCGCGTCGCTGTCCGCGACCTCATGTCCCTGGTCGCTCAGCCATGCCACCGTGCGATCGCGTTCGGCCCGGATCTCGGCCACGTTGCCCAGCAGTTCCGGAGCGTGCCGCAGGGCCGCCAGCGCCGACGCCTGGGTGACGGCCGAGAGGTGGTACGGCAGCCGCACCACCCGGATCGCGTCGCAGATCGCCGGGTCCGCGGCGAGGTAGCCGAGCCGCGCACCGGCCAGCGCGAAAGCCTTGCTCATGGTCCGGCTGACCACGAGGTTGCGGTGCTCGGGCAGCAGCTCGAGCGCGCTCGGCGTGCCGGAGCGGCGGAACTCGCCGTACGCCTCGTCCACGACCACGATGCCGTCACCTGCGGCCTCGCAGAGCATCGAGACGGCCTCGGGCGGTAGCGCCGTGCCGGTCGGGTTGTTCGGCGACGGCAGCAGCACGACGTGCGGCCTCGTCCGAAGGATCAGGTCGCGCGCGGAGTCGAGGTCGAGGGAGAAGTCCTCGGCGCGGTGACCGACCACCCACCTCGTCATCGCGTTCCGGGCGTACTCGGGATACATCGAGTACGTCGGCGCGAAGCTCAGCGCCGTCCTCCCCGGCCCGCCGAAGGCCTGCAGGATCTGCAGCATCACCTCGTTGGAGCCATTGGCCGCCCACACCATCTCGGGCGTGATCCCGCGGCCACCGGACGTGTTGAGGTAGGCCGCCAACGCCTCGCGCAGGGCAGTGAACTCGCGGTCGGGGTAGCGGTTCAGCGTGACTGCCGCCTCCGCGACGGCAGCCGCGATGTCGGCCACGGCCTCGGGCGAGGGGCCGTAGGGGTTCTCGTTGACGTTGAGCTGGACGGGCACGTCGAGCTGCGGGGCGCCGTAGGGCTCGATACCGCGCAGCTCCTCCCGGATCGGAGGGAAGGTCACGTCGGGTCCCCCGACACGTCGCGGAGGTCGAACCGCACCTTCACGGCCGCACCGTGGCCCGGGAGGTCCTCGGCCTCGGCGAGGGTGACGACGTGGTCGGCGACCTCCGCCAGCGCGTCGCGGGAGTAGTCGATGACGTGCACGGACTTCAAGAAGGCGCGCACCGAGAGGCCGCTGCTGTGGCAGGCGCAGCCGGCGGTCGGGAGCACGTGGTTGGAGCCGGCGCAGTAGTCGCCGAGGGAGACCGGCGCGAAGGCCCCCACGAAGACGGCGCCGGCGTTGCGGACCCGGGCCGCGATCTCGCGCGCATCGCGCGTGTGGATCTCGAGGTGCTCGGCCGCATAGTCGTTGACCACGTCGAGTCCCTGCTCGAGGTCGTCGACGAGCACGATAGCGGACTGCTGCCCGGACAGCGCGGTCTGCACGCGGGCGGTGTGCCGGGTGGCGAACACCTGCTTCTCGAGCTCGGCGTCGACGTCGTCGGCGAGGCTCAGCGAGTCGGTGACGAGCACCGACGCGGCCATCGGGTCGTGCTCGGCCTGGCTGATCAGGTCGGCAGCGACATAGGCGGCGTCCGCCGTGTCGTCGGCCAGGATCGCGATCTCGGTCGGGCCGGCCTCGGAGTCGATGCCGACGACACCGCGCAGCAGGCGCTTGGCAGCGGCGACATAGATGTTGCCGGGGCCGGTCACCAGGTTGACCGGACGGCACGGACCGGCGCCGTAGGCGAACATGGCGATGGCCTGGGCCCCGCCGACGGCGTAGACC
>NZ_JANPEO010000530.1:0-7112 GCF_031422975.1 Nocardioides sp.
GGCACCGCAGGCCCTGCGCGTGCTCGACGCGGCCGGCTGCGACGTGATCCTGGTCGAGACGGTCGGGGTGGGCCAGAGCGAGGTCGAGATCGCCGGCCTGGCAGACACCACGCTGGTGCTGCTCGCACCCGGGATGGGTGACGGGATCCAGGCTGCCAAGGCCGGGATCCTCGAGATCGGCGACCTCTATGTCGTCAACAAGGCCGACCGGGACGGAGCCGACCAGGTCCGTCGTGACCTCAGGTCGATGCTGGCGCTCGCCGAGCGTCGCGAGGGCGCGTGGAGGCCGCCGATCGTCTCCACCGTGGCCGTCCGCGGCGAGGGCCTCGACGAGGTCGTCGCCGAGATCGACCGGCACTTCGCCTGGCTCACGGCGACAGGCGAGCTCGCCACGCGACGTACGCGCCGGGCGCGCGACGAGATCGAGGCGATCGCGGTCACGGCGCTACGAGCCAAGTGGGGCGATGTGCACGGGCGCTCCGAGCTCGACGAGCTCGCGCGTACGGTGGCGGCCAACGAGTCCGATCCCTACGCGGCGGCCGACACACTCCTGGCCGCCTACGAGTCCTGAGGCCGCGAGCCTCCACGCTCAACCGACCAGTTGCTGGTAGACAAGGAGCCGTCCTGTGCACTGCTTTCTCGAGGAGTACCCCCGATGAACCTGAAGAAGGTCGTCATCGCACTGGTCGTGGTGTTCCTCGGCTTCTGGATGTTCACTGACCCCAACGGCCTCGCCGAGGCAGCCAAGTCGACGGCCGACCAGGCCTGGGTCCTGGCCAAGCAGCTCTTCACGGCGATCATCGACTTCGTCGGCGCCCTTTCGTGATCCGGGGGGTGCTGACGTGAGCGGCGTCTTCGACCCCAACATCCGCCGGCACCTGCTCCGCGAGGAGGGGGAGGTCATCGTGGACGAGGTCCGTCACCACGGCATCGTCTACGCCCTGCCGGTCGTGGAGACGGTGGCAGCGCTCGCGCTGGTGGTGGCGGTGCCGTTCGTCGACCTCGATCTCGCGTGGTTCCCCTTCGCGCTGGCGCTCGCGATCCTGGCCCACGCCGCCTGGCGCGCGCTGAGCGAGCACATGGACCGTTTCGTGATCACCAACATGCGGGTCTTCCGCGTGCACGGCGTCCTCTCCCAGCAGCTTGCGACCATGCCCTTGTCGCGGATCCTCGACATCACCGTCAAGAAGCCCCTGCACGGCCGGCTGCTGGGCTTCGGGCACTTCGTCTTCGAGTCCGCCGCGCAGGAGCAGGGGCTGCGCGACATCCGCTTCGTCGGTCGCCCCGACGAGCGCGACCTCGCCATCCAGCGGGTCGTCCAGCGCTCGGGCCTGCGCGGCCCCCGCGTGACCAACTGAGCCCCAGCGATGGACGAGCGCCTCGTCGAGCTGGTCCTGAGGGCGGTCGACCTGATCCCGCCCGGTCGCGTTGCGGCGTACGGCGACCTCGGGCGCATCGTCGGCATCGGGCCGCGGCAGGTCGGCGCCGTGATGAGCCGCCACGGCGACGGGGTGGCCTGGTGGCGGGTGACCAACGCGTCCGGAGGGTTCGCGCCCGACCTGCTGGAGCGCGCGCGCCCGCACTGGCTCGAGGAGGGCATCGAGCTCTCGCCCGGTGGTGGTGGCTGTCGCATCACGGAGCACCGGGCGGACCTCGCCCGGCTGGCCGTCGGGTGGCGCGAGTCGGTGGCGGATCTCGACCCGCCGGGGGAGTGAGCACGCTCACTCGCCTCAAACATGCACTGTCATGCAAAATTGCCCTACAGTGCAGCTATGAACCTGGATCTGCCCTCGCTCGGGCTCCGCGCTGCCAAGAAGGAGCGAACCCGACAGGCGCTGGGCGAGGCCGCCGTCGCGATCGTCGCGACGGAGGGCATCGACGCCCTGACCGCCGAGCGGATCGCCGCAGAGGCGGGGGTGTCACGCCGCACGCTGTTCAACTACTTCGCCCGGGTCGAGGACGTGCTGACCGCCTCCATCGAGCAGGTCACCGAGGACACGGTCGCCGCGTTCGTCGCGCGACCCCCGAGCGAGCCGCTGCGCGACTCGATCGTCGCGGTGCTGGGCGGGTTGCTCGACGACCCCGTCTTCGCCCAGGCGTTCGTGCTCGAGCGCGCTGCCGAGGCGTCGCCGGCGACCCGCCGCTTCCTGCGCGAGTTCTCCGACTCCCAGATCGACGCGTTCGAGGCCGGTCTGCGCGACCGACTCGGGCCCGACGCCGACCCGGTGTACGTCGCCTCCCTGGCTGCCTCGGCCGGCGCCATCCTCACCCGGATGACGCGACTCGTCGTGGCCGAGACGCCCGACGCCGACCCCAGCGACGCGTCGGTCACCCGACGCCACCACGACGCGACCCGTCGAGCCTTCGACCTCCTCTTCGCGGGCTTCGACGAAGCCGGCGCCCTCACCGACAAGGACAACTGACATGGCCTCCTTCCTCTACCGCCTCGGCCTGGGTGCCGCCCGACGCCCCGTCGCCGTGGTCGTCGCCTGGGTGCTGATCCTCGGCACCGTGGCCGGCGCGATGCTGTCGTTCCAGCGGCCGTTGACCAACGAGTTCGAACTGCCCGACAGCGAGTTCGCGCAGGTCCTCGACGAGCTCGGCGAGCAGATCCCCGAGGTCGCCGGCGGCACCGGCACCGTGGTGCTGCACAGCGAGGGCGGCTTCACGCCGGCCCAGCGCAGGGCCATCGACGCGACCATGGCGCACTGGCGCACCCTGCCGCACGTCACCGGCACCGTCGACCCGTTCGAGACCCAGCGGCAGCTGGACCAGGGCTCGGCCGACCTCGCCGAGGGTGAGGCGCAGCTGCTCGACGGCCGCCGCACCTTCGACCGGGGTGCCCGACACCTCGCGCAGCTCCGCTGGCTGATCGGCGAGGGCGAGCGCGACATCGCCCGACTGCAGCGCACCGACCCGGACAACGCGACGCTGCCCTCCCGTATCGACGGCCAGGCCGAGCTCGATGCCACCCTGGCGGCGGGGGAACGCAAGCTCGACCGCGCCCGGACCCGGCTCGAGGACGGACAGCAGAAGTACTCCGACGCCGCCGCGCTCCGTGGCCTCGGCGACGGGATCCGGCTGGTCAGCAAGGACGGCACCACCGCGTTGGTCCAGATCCGCTTCGACGAGAGCATGCAGGAGATCTCGCCCGACGACCTCGCCCTCGTCCCCGCGGCCGGCGAGCAGCTCGCCGGCGCCGACGTGGAGGTCGACTACGGCCAGGAGCTGGTCTTCGTCACCCAGGTGGGCGGCATCGGCGAGCTCATCGGTGTCGCGGTGGCGGCCGCGGTGCTGCTGGTGATGCTCGGCTCGTTCGTGATGGCGGGCCTGCCGTTGGCCATCGCGTTCGCCGGCGTCGGCGCCAGCCTGATGGGCGCCATGGCGCTCACGCAGTGGCTCGACATCCAGCAGATGGCCCCGGTGCTGGGAGCCATGCTCGGCCTGGCGGTCGGCATCGACTACGCGCTCTTCATCGTCAACAGGCACCGCCGTCAGCTCGCCGACGTGGTCCGCGACGGCGCGCAGACCACTCGCGAGGAGATCCGGCACAGCATCGGGCTGGCCACGGGCACGGCTGGTACGGCGGTCGTGGTCGCCGGAGCAACCGTGATCATCGCCCTGGCCGCGCTCCTGGTGTCGGGCATCCCGACCCTGATCCAGATGGGCCTGCTGGCCGCGGCGACCGTGACCGTCACGGTGCTGGTGGCGCTGACCCTGACCCCCGCCCTGCTCTCGTTGGCGGGTGGCCGGGCCGTGCCCCGCAAGGCTGCGAGGGCAGCCTCGCTCGGCGAACCCCACCACGACGGCTGGCCCGAGAAGTGGGTGGACGCGGTCACCCGGCGTGCGCCCGCCGCGATCGTGGCCGTCGTCATCGTCATGGGTGCGCTCGCGGTGCCAGCCCTGTCGCTCCGGCTGGGCCTGCCCGACGGTGGTTCCGAGAGCCGTGACTCGACTGCCTTCCGGGCCTACGAGCGGGTCGCCGACGCGTTCGGCACCGGTGCCAACGGCCCGATCCTGGTCTCGGCCAGCGTGGAGTCGCCGATTGCCAGGAGCGACCTCGTCGCCGAGGAGGCGCGGATCGGTACGGAGATCGCGGCCGTCGAGGGCGTCCGCGACGTCCTTCCCATCGGGGTCAGCGAGGACCGTCGGACGGTCGCCTTCCAGGTCGTCTCGCAGGAGGGTCCGTCGGCCGAGCAGACCGTGGCGCTCGTGCACGAGCTCCGCGGTCCGGTGAGCGACGAGCTGGCAGGCGCGGGCGTCGACCTCGGCGTGACCGGCCAGGCCGTCGCCAACATCGAGGTCTCCGAGCGACTGGCCGGCGCGCTGCCGCTCTACGTCGCGCTCGTCATCGGGCTCTCGCTCGTGTTGCTGATGATCGTCTTCCGGTCGGTGCTGGTGCCCGTCCTCGCGACCGCGGGCTTCCTGCTGTCGGTCGTGGCGAGCTTCGGCGTCATCGTCGCGGTCTACCAGTGGGGCTGGCTCGGTGGCGTCTTCGACGTCCACAGCCCCGGCGCCGTCTTCAGCTTCATGCCGACGCTGCTGATCGGCATCCTGTTCGGGCTGGCGATGGACTACCAGATGTTCCTCGTGTCCGGGATGCGGGAGTCCTACGTGCACGGCCAGGATGCTCGCCAGGCCGTGCGGAGCGGCTTCGCGTCCGGCGCTCGTGTCGTCGCGGCGGCCGCGCTGATCATGGTCGCGGTCTTCTCCGGCTTCGTCTTCTCGCACATGACGATGGCCCGCCCGATCGGGCTCGGGCTCGCCGTCGGCGTACTGCTCGACGCGTTCCTGATCCGGATGACGCTCACGCCTGCGGTCATGTCGCTGCTCGGCGACAAGATCTGGTGGATGCCGGTGTGGCTGGACCGGCTGCTGCCGCACCTCGACGTCGAGGGGTCGGCGCTGGTCGACAAGCAGCGGCCGCCGCGGCGCGAGGCGGAGCAGCGCGAGGACGTGCTCGTCTAGCGTCCTGCTGGCGCTCTGCTAGGAGTCGGGATCGCTGTCGGCCAGGTGTCTGACGTGGATGGGGTCGGCGAGCTCCCGGTGATCGGTGCGGACGGCCGCGAACGTCCAGAGCTTGTTGATCACGAAGGACAGCGGGGTCACGACCGCGATCACGATCAGCTGCGCCCAGTAGAGGCGGGTCCGGAAGCCGCTCGAGTCGTCGAGGACGGAGGTCGGCAGGCTCAACAGCGAGTGCGGGTGCAGGAGGCTGGTCAGGAGTGCCAGGCCGATGGCCTGCCCGGCGAGGCCGACTGCGAGGAACGGGACGTATTCCCTCCACCACGGGGTGTGGCCGGCGCTGCGGAAGGTCCAGCTGCGGTTGAGCTGGAAGTTCCAGAGGTTGGCGACGAAGAACGCCACGGTGGAGTAGACGTGGTACCAGCGGAGGTTGAACTCGCCGATCGGCAGCCCGAAGACCGCCTCGTCGAAGCCGGGACCGAGTCGCTTGACCACGATCAGGGTGAGCAGGTTGACCACGACTCCGGAGGCGCCGACCACACCGAAGCGCGCCAGCAGTACGACGTTGTGTCGGTGGCGGGCGATCAGGGCGGCGGCGGGCACGCGGCGAGGCTACCGGCGACAGGTGGCTGGGGGCGCATTCGCCCCGGCTGGGCAGACACGGAAGAATGGCCCCATGACGCAGCAGCCGTTCTCCCGTCCCGGTGCGATTGACCTCTCGGCGCTCAAGCGCCCCGCACAGCCTCCCGCCTCCAGTGCTCCCGGCGGGACCCCGTCGAGCTCCGGCGTCGCCCACTCGGCGTACTCCCTCGACGTGACCGAGGAGAACTTCCAGCAGGTGATCGAGTCGTCGATGGCGGCACCGGTGCTGCTGGTGTTCTTCTCGCGCACCAAGATGCCCGAGAGCGGTCACCTGGCCGAGGACATGGCGACCGTGTCGGGCGAGTTCGAGGGGCGCTACCTCGTGGGACTCGTCGACATCGACGCCGTGCCTCAGATCGCGCAGGCCATGCAGATCCAGTCGATCCCGCTCGTCGTCGCCGTGGTCGACGGTCGCCCGATGCCGCTCTTCCAGGACGTCGTGCCGATCGAGGAGCTGCGGACCGCGCTGACGCAGGTCGGCCAGCAGCTCACCACCCAGGGCGTCACCGGCCGCCACCAGCCGCGTGGGGTCGCGCCCGTCGAGGGCGAGGAGGAGCAGGTCGACCCGAGGTACGCCGCCGCGCAGGACGCGTTGGGGGAGGGCGACATCGACCTCGCCGTTGCCGAGTACCAGAAGCTCGTCGACGCCAACCCGGCCGACACCGAGGCCACGGCCGGCCTGTCGATGGCCAAGGTGCTGCAGCGGACCCAGGGCGCTGACCTGAACGCCGCGCGGGCCGCCGCCGCCGCGGCGCCCGACGACGTCGACGCGCAGACGATGGTGGCCGACCTGGACCTGCTCGGCGGACACGTGGAGGACGCGTTCGCCCGGTTGGTGGCGCTGGTCGCCCGGACCGCTGACGCCGACCGGACGAGGGCCCGCGACCACCTGCTCGGGCTCTTCGCGGCGGTCGGCAACGACGACGAGCGGGTGCTGGCCGGGCGACGGAACCTCGCGTCAGCGTTGTTCTGAGAACCACTTCCTGAGGGTCGGCGTGGCGCGGGGGTCGTCCTGCACGCGGTGGCTGACTCTGTTGAACGTCCGGTGCTCAGCACCCAGGTTCTCCAGGGATTCTGCAGTCTCCTCGTAGAGCGGCCGCTCACCGCCGGTGATGACGAGGGTCTTCGTGCTCAGGCCGCGCAATCCGACGTCCCACGGCGGACGCATGGCCCGCAGTCGGCTGACTCTCTCCTCGAGCACGTCGTCGGGCAGGTCGGGTGAGTCGAAACCCATGCCGGCCGCGAACCTGAGCGAGAAGTCGCGCGTCGACACGCCGGCGGCGTCGGCCACCTCGAAGACTGGCCTCATCGCCGCGATGTGCTCCTCGACTGCCGTCTGTCCGCGCGCGAGGTCGAAGCAGGCCGGCTCGAGGAGCGCGAGGGAATGCACCAGGTCCGGGTGTTCCTGGGCGGCCAGGAGCGCGGCGTTGGCGCCGTAGGAGTGGGCCACCACGTGCCCGCCAGCCTTGTCGCGCAAGTGGTCGAGAACGCGGCGCGCGTCGCGG
>NZ_JANPEO010000531.1:0-7937 GCF_031422975.1 Nocardioides sp.
TCTTCGCGACCGGCCTGGCCCTGGAGCACGAGCGCGGCGTGGCCATCCTCGCCCAGCAGCGAGAGGTCGAGGCCGCGACCTCCGCGGCGCTCGAACGCGAGCGCGAGGCCAACCTGCGGATGCAGACGATGGACCGGGCCAAGAACGAGTTGATCAGCACCATCAGCCACGAGCTGCGCACCCCCCTGACCAGCATCATGGGCTACGTCGAATTGTTGGGGGACGGCACCGACCTGCCGGACGACCATCGCGCCGACATCCTGGCTCGCGTCTCCCGCAACGCCGACCGGCTGCTCGCGCTGGCCAAGGACGTGCTTCGGATCGCGGCCGTCGACCAGCGCGAGTGGGTCCCCGACAAGCAGTCGATCGACCTCCGCCAGTGTGTGCTGGCGGCACAGGACGCGGCGGTCATGCCCGCAGCTCGCGACGATGAGCTGACGGTGTTGATCGAGGTGCCGGACCAGGGCGTACGCGTCCACGCCGACCCGCGGGAGATCGAGCGGGTGGTATTCAACTTCGTCAGCAATGCCATCAAGTTCAGTCCCGGACCGTGCACCGTGCGTGTGTGGCTGACCGTCTCGGACGCGATGGCGCGCATCTCGGTCCAGGACACCGGCCTCGGCATCTCCCGGGACGAGCAGAAGCGGATCTTCGAACGGTTCTTCCGCACCACCGTCGCCCGCCAGCGCGCGGTGCCCGGCACCGGCCTCGGCCTGAGTATCGTCCGCTCGATCGCGGAGGCGCACGGGGGCACTGTCGGCTTCGTGTCGGAGGAGGGTGAGGGCTCGACCTTCTGGGTCGATCTCCCGCTGGCCCAGGGCGACCCAGAGACGGGGCCGCGATGATCATGATCGATCCGCCGGCCGTCGAGCGCTGGGAGCGTAGGTGGTCACACCTGGCCAGCGACGAGTCCTTGGACGAGCTGCACTCGTTCGCGCTCGGCGTCGGGGTGCCCGCGCGCGGGTTCGATCGCGACCACTACGACGTGCCGTCGGAGTGGTACGAGGCGATGCTGGCCGCCGGCGCCGAGGCGGTCAGTTCCCGCGAGCTCGTGACCCGGTTGCGCCGGGCCGGGTTGCGTCGGCCCAAGGCCGCACCGTCCGAGGAGTGAGCGACTGCCCTAGGGTGGGCCGGTGTCCCGCATCGACTCGAGGCCCACGCGGTTGCGGTCGCTGGCCGACCTCTATCCCGACGGGATCGTCGGTGCCACCATCAGCGGCGAGATCACCCTCGTCAACGATCACGCCGCGCGACTGCTGGGCACCACCATCGAGGCGGCCACGGGCGCCCGGGTCGATGCTGTCTTGAAGCTGCAGGACCAGGACGGCCGGAACTGGTGGAGCGTCAACCGGCCCGACCAGAGCATCTCGACCCGCACGGGCATCCCGGAGCAGTCGTGGTTGAACACAGACGGTGAGGAGGTGCTGACCACCGCCCGGCTGGTGCGCGATCGACCGCTGTCGCCGGTGGTCGGCATCGCCATCGGCATCCGCAGTGGACGTGGACGAGCCCGGCTGGACCGGGAACGATCCGACCTGGTCGCCACCGTGGCCCACGAGCTGCGATCACCGCTCACCGGGGTGAAGGGCTTCGTGCAGGCGCTGCTCAACCGCTGGGACAAGCTCACCGACGACCAGCGCAAGCTGATGCTGCACACCGTCAACGCCGATGCCGACCGTCTCGTCCGCCTGATCGCCGAGCTCCTCGACGTCGCCCGGATCGACACCGGCCGACTGCCGCTGTATCCCCGTGGCTCCGACGCGGTGGCGCTCGCCCAGCGCGTCGTCGACTCGGTCGGCGCGGGCACCAGCCGGGAGATCGAGCTGTCGGCAGCCGACGGGCTGCCCGAGATCTTCGCCGACCCCGACAAGTTCACCCAGGTCGTGACCAACCTGGTGGAGAACGCCGTGCGCCATGGCCAGGGGCTGGTGCAGGTCTCGCTGTCGGCTCTGCCGGACGATGCCGCCTATCCGGGCGTGCGCATCTGCGTGGACGACGAGGGCGAAGGCATCCCCAAGGAGATGCGCAACCGCATCTTCACCAAGTTCTGGAAGCACGGTGCCAGCGGCGGGTCCGGCCTCGGCATGTACATCGTCGGCGGGCTGACGCGAGCACACGGGGGTTTCGTCGTGGTGACGGACGCGCCGACGGTCGGCGCCCGCGTCGTCGTCGACTGGCCGTCCGAGGACCTGCGTCCAGGCTGAGTCAGTCGGTCGCCGCGAGAGTCGCGCCCAGCCCGATCATCATCACGCCACCCACGGCGCCCATGGCGTCCAGGCGCTGCGGCTTGCGGGCAAACCAGTCGCGCGCGCGGCTGGCGGCCAGCGCCCAGACCGAGTCGGACACCACAGCCATCACGGCGAAGAGCGCTCCGAGCAGGGCGACCTGTGCCTCGACATGGCCGGCGGCCGTGTTGGTGAACTGCGGCAGGAACGCCACGAAGAAGACAATGGTCTTGGGGTTGGTCGCACCGACGACGAAGCCGGTGCGCAGGGCCGCGCTGGCGCACTCGACATGGCGCTCGCCCAGGGCCATGGCGAGCCGCGCATCACCGCGGTGCCGGATGGCCTGGATGCCCAGCCACACGACCCAGCCGGCTCCGATGATCTTGAGCACGGTGTACGCCGCAGCGCTGGCCGCGACGACCGCACCGAGCCCGAGTGCCACCGCGATGATCTGCGCGAGCAGTCCCAGGGCGTTGCCCAGCACCGAGAGCAGGGCCGCGCGACGACCCACCGTCAGCGCCCGGCCGATGGTGAACAGCAGGCTCGGGCCCGGCACCTGGATGAACAAGATCGAGGCGAGCGCGAAGGCGAGGAGCTGGCTGGTGGTCGGCACCGTCCAAGGGTAGGGCCGTGGCCGACGCTCGAACACCGGATTGTCTCGCGGTGGATCTGCACAGAACCTTCACGCGTCGTCCCCGTCTCCTGCCCACCCGCGCTCCTAGGCTCAGGCCATGAGTGGACAACGGGTGCTGGTCGTGGAGGACGACCGGGTCATCAACGACCAGCTCACCGAGCGACTCCGAGCCGAGGGCTACCTCGTCACCCAGGCCTTCGACGGTCCCTCCGCGGTGGCACTGGCCACCGAGACCGGACCAGCCGTCGTGCTGCTCGACGTGATGCTGCCCGGTTTCGACGGCCACGAGGTGTGCCGAAGGATCCAGGCCGAGCGGCCTGTCCCGGTGCTGATGCTCACGGCCCGCGACGACGAGGCCGACATCCTGGTCGGGCTGGGCGTCGGCGCGGACGACTACCTCACCAAGCCGTTCCGGATGCGGGAGGTCGTGGCCCGGATAGCGGCACTGCTCCGTCGGGTGGACCGCGCCGCCGAGCTGGCGACCTCGACAGATCGGTCACCGCTGGTGCTGGGGGTCATGTGTGTCGACCCCGGACGACGGCGGACGACCATCGGTGACGCCGAGGTGCACCTCACGCCCACCGAGTTCGACCTCCTCGTGTGCCTGGCCCGCGAGCCGGGTCAGGTGCTGACCCGCGAGCGCCTGCTCGCCGAGGTCTGGGGTTGGGGTGAGGCTGCGTTGAACGGCGTTGCGACCAGGACCGTCGACAGCCACGTCAAGGCCTTGCGCCAGAAGGTCGGCGCCGACTGGATCCGCACCGTGCACGGGGTGGGCTACGCCCTCGAGGTGCCCACGTCGTGAGGCTTCTCGACGCGGCCACCAGCATCAAGGTCAAGCTGGGGGCACTGGTGGCGGTGTCGGTCGTCGTCGTCGCGCTGCTCGCGACCCTCGGCACGGCGGCCGGGGTGCCCGTGTGGCTCACCCTCCCGGTGGCCGTCGCGTTGACCCTCGGTGTGACCCAACTGCTGGCAGCGGGCATGGTCGCGCCGCTGCGATCGATGACCGAGGTGGCGCAGCGGATGGCGCGCGGGGACTACTCGGGCCGGGTTCGCACCACCTCGAGCGACGAGGTGGGTCGGCTCGCCGGGGTGTTCAACCAGATGGCCGGCGACCTCGCGCTGGTCGAGGCCGAGCGACGTGACCTGATCGCCACCGTGTCGCACGAGCTGCGGACGCCGCTGGCGGCCATGATCGCCGTGCTGGAGAACCTCGCGGACGGTGTGGTCCCCGCCGACGCCCCGCACCTCCACGGAGCGCTCGCCCAGGCAGAGCGACTCCGCCAGCTCGTCACCGACCTGCTGGAGCTGTCACGGCTCGAGGCCGGCGTGACTCGGCTCCAGCCCGGAGAGATCCCCGTCCGGGCCCTCGTCACCGAGTGCATCGCAGAGGTGTCCTCCGCCGGTCGCACGGGGGAGTTCGACCTTGCCATCGACGACACACTTATCGCCCGCGTCGACGAGGCCCGGCTGCGCCAGCTGCTCATCAACATCCTCGACAACGCAGCGCGTCACGCGCCCACGGGCTCACCCGTGCACGTCGCCGCCGCGCGTACGCCGACCGGTTGGTGGCTCACCGTGGCAGACCGCGGCCCCGGGGTCGCTGCGGACGACCGGGAGCGGGTCTTCCAGCGCTTCGGCACCGATGTCGCCGGCGGCGGCACGGGCCTCGGGCTGGCCGTGGCCCGTTGGGTGGCGCAGCTCCACGGCGGCACCCTGCGCTTCATCGACCCTGCGCCCGACCAGCCCGGCGCCCTGCTCCGACTGGAGCTCCCCGACCTGACCGACCCGCCCACTCCGTCCGAGGTAACCACCGTGACTGCTCCGACCCCGCCGACCGTCGCGCCGCCTCCTTCCGGGCCGCCTCCTTCCGGGCCGGAGGCGTACGTCCCGCTGGCGAGCGGTGTGCCCGCGCCACCGCTCGGGATGGACTCCGTCTTCGGCAGCTTCTGGCCCGAGCGGCCCGGGCTCGCCGGGCTGCGTGTCGTGGTGGCGTGCGCCCTGGTCGGGGTCCTGGCCGGAGCGACCATGACCTTCACCGCGCCGGGGCTGTCATGGGTGCTGGTGCTGTGCGGCGCCGGCTGTGCGGCGTACCTCACCGCGCGGCACCGCCGCAGCGCCTTCACCATCGCCTGCACCGCACTCGCGTCGCTGCTCGTGCTGCCGTTGATGCTCCTCGACGCCACGGGCATCGCGCTGTTGGGCGTCTTCGCCGCGGCCGGGGTGTTCCTGATCGGCGTGACCGATGCCCGCACCCCGGCCGGCTTCCTTCTCGCCGGCATCTCCTGGCCGCTGTCGTCGCTGCGCGGGCTGCCGTGGTTCGGCCGCGCCCTGCGCGTGGTCGGCACCGGCGGCCGGACCCCTGCGGTGGTGCGGACCGTCGTGGTGTCGCTCATCGCGCTTGGCGTGTTCGGCGCGCTCTTCGCCTCCGCCGACGCGCTGTTCGCCACCTGGATCGACGCACTGGTGCCGTCCTTGAGCTTCAACGACCTGGTCACCCGGATCTTCGTCGGCTGCCTGGTCTTCGCCGTCACGCTGGCCGCGGCCTACCTCGCGCTGAACCC
This sequence comes from Nocardioides sp., assembly GCF_031422975.1. Classification (GTDB taxonomy): domain Bacteria; phylum Actinomycetota; class Actinomycetes; order Propionibacteriales; family Nocardioidaceae; genus Nocardioides. Next base: position 5,421 of record NZ_JANPEO010000531.1, read on the forward strand.
GTCGCGCGTGGAACCGGACCGGCGGCCGGTCGACGCGCTCGGCAACCGGTTCGAGTGGCTCATCCCGGTGCTGCTCGTCGACGCCGTCTTCGGGCTGTTCCTCATCGCCCAGGCCACTGCCGTCTTCGGCGACCACGACTACGTCGAGGACACCACCGGCCTGACGTACGCCGACTACGTGCACCAGGGCTTCGGGCAGCTGACAGTCGCCACGCTGCTGACGCTCTTCGTCGTGTGGGCGGCCGCGCGCAAGGTCAAGGACGCGCCGGCGGACCACGTGTGGATGCGGGTCTCGCTCGGGCTGCTGTGCGTGCTGACGCTGATCGTCGTCGGCTCGGCGCTGCACCGGATGAACCTCTACCAGGAGGCGTACGGCTTCACCACCCTGCGCGTGACCGTCGACGTCTTCGAGGGCTGGCTCGGGGTCGTGGTGCTGCTCGTCATGGTGGTCGGTGGACTCGGCCACGGGCGCCGGTTGCCCCGGCTCGCGCTCGTCACCGGCGCCGTCGCCGTGCTCGGGCTCGCCGCGATCAACCCCGACGCCTGGGTGGCGGGGCGCAACATCGACCGCTACGAGGCGAACGGCACGCTGGACATCTACTACCTGCAGAGTCTCTCGGCCGACGCTGCACCTGTGATCGCGAAGCGGCTGCCCGCCGATGCGGCTGCCTGCGCCCTGAGACATCTGCCGGACAACCAGCTCAGTGACGACCACGACGAAGCGCTCGGGTGGAACCTCGGCCGCTCCCGCGCGGAGGGGGCGCTGTCGGGCCTGGACATGGACGGCGTGCAGGCCACGGCGGTGTCGCCGAGAGCGCCGCAGGTCGATCCGTGCGGGTCGATCATCGACGCCTACGCCGCCGGCCCCGAGGGGTAGAGTCGGCGACGTGACCTCGAGTCAGCGATTCCTGTGCCCCGGACCTTGTCTGTGTCCGGGGGCCCGTCGATCTGCCTGATCGACCGCTGGTCCTCTGACGTCGCCGGGTCCGGGGAGAACCCCCGTCCGACCCACTTCTAGAATCGCTGCGTCCTTCCCAGACGCAAGGAAAGGGAGCCATGTCCGGCCCCAACACTGACTACGACCCGGTCGAGGTCACCCCGCTCAAGGCCGAGGAGGTCGAGCGGATGCGCGACGAGGCGATCGCCGCGATCGCCGGTGCCGCCGACCTCGACGCCCTGAAGCAGGTCCGGCTCGACCACGCCGGCGACCGCTCGCCGATCGCCCTGGCCAACCGTGAGATCGGTGCCCTGCCGCCGCAGGCACGCAAGGAGGCCGGTGCCCGCGTGGGCCAGGCCCGAGGCGCGATCAACAAGGCGCTCGGCGAGCGCAGCGACATCCTCGAGGAGGAGCACGAGCGCCGGATGCTGGTCGAGGACAGCGTCGACGTCACACTCCCGACCGATCGCCGCCACCGGGGAGCCCGGCACCCGATCACGACCTTCTCCGAGCGGCTCGCCGACATCTTCCTCGCCATGGGCTGGGACGTCGCAGAGGGACCCTGGGTCGAGGCCGAGTGGCTCAACTTCGACGCCCTCAACATGGGCGCCGACCACCCCGCCCGGACCATGCAGGACACGTTCTGGCTGGAGCCGGCCGAGGCCGCGCTGGTGCTGCGCACCCACACCTCGCCCGTCCAGGCACGGACGATGCTGAGCCAGGAGCCGCCGATCTACGTCGTGTGTCCGGGCCGCGTCTACCGCACCGACGAGGTGGACGCCACGCACTCGCCGGTCTTCCACCAGATCGAGGGCCTGGTCGTCGACAAGGGCATCACCATGGCCCACCTCAAGGGCACGCTCGACCACATGACCACCGCACTGTTCGGCGAGGGCATCACCACCCGCTTCCGGCCGTCCTACTTCCCGTTCACCGAGCCGTCGGCCGAGATGGACATGGTCTGCTTCGTCTGCCGGGGCGTAGACAGTGACGCCTGCCGCACGTGTCGCGGCGAAGGCTGGATCGAGCTCGGCGGCTGCGGCGTGGTGAATCCTCGCGTGCTCACCGCCTGCGGCATCGACTCGGAGGTCTACTCGGGCGTCGCCTTCGGCTTCGGCATCGACCGGATGCTGATGTTCCGGCACAACGTGACAGACCTGCGCGACGTCTTCGAAGGTGACGTCCGCTTCGCCAGTGCGTTCGGGACGGAGATCTGATGAGGGCCCCACTGTCCTGGCTCCGCGAGTACGTCGACCTGCCGGCCGACGTCACGCTGAGCGCACTCACCGACAAGCTGACGATGCTCGGGCTCAAGCTCGAGGCCGTCACCAACCCGGCCGACGCGATCACCGGCCCGCTCGTGCTAGGCCGCGTGCTCACCCTCGCGAAGGAGCCGCAGAAGAACGGCAAGACCATCAACTGGTGCACCGTCGACGTCAGCGACGCCAACGGCACCGGGGAGCCGCAGGGCATCGTCTGCGGCGCGCACAACTTCGTCGAGGATGACCTCGTCGTGGTGTGCCTGCCGGGCGCCGTGCTGCCCGGCGACTTCGAGATCAGCGCACGCAAGACCTACGGCC
>NZ_JANPEO010000532.1:0-3577 GCF_031422975.1 Nocardioides sp.
CCTGGTCACGAGGGGGGTCATCGCACCCTCGACCTGCGCCGACAGGACGCGGAGTCGAGGCAGCGCCTTCGATGCAGCTCCCAACCTGACGGCATCGTGCAACGCGATGACCTCGCTGGCGAGCTGCCCGCGCGCCTCCATCTGTCCGGCGGCTTCGAGGGCGAGCTCGCGCGCCCGAGTCGCCTCCCCGGCGGCCGAGGCGGCCCACGCACTCCCGAGCGCGACCTCGACATCCCAGACGGCGAACGCGCCAATCGATGCCTGGGCTTCGTCACTCAGCGTCGCCGCGGCAGCGGCGTCACCGAGCTGGCCGGCCGCCTGCGCGGCGACCCCGAGGCCCCACGCGAGTGCCGGTCGCACGATCGTACGCGCCGTGGCCAGGGACAGCTCGCTCGCTGAGGGACCTGGAGCCGCGGCTGGTTCCGCCAGCGCCCACAGCCCGATCAGCACCGCCAGACAGGCTATTCCGGTGAAGACAATGCCGAGCCCTACGGTCGCAGCGAGGCTGCCGAGCGCCGGACCCGTGGCCGCCCCGATGACGGAGGTGCCGAACAGCGTCCCGATGGCCCGGCCGCGGCGAGCATGCGGAGTGGCCAGGACCAGCCACGCGAAGGCGGCGCCCCACGACAGCGCACTGCTCGCTCCAGCGACCAAACGGGCGAGTGCGAGGGCCCCGAAGCCGTCGACGAAGCCGAACGCCAAGCTTGCCACCGCCAAGGTGAGCAGGCCGACGACTGCCACCGGCCTGACCCCCATCCGTCCCACCAGGTAGGCGCTCAGTAGCGCGCCAGCAATGGCGCCCGCGCCGAACGCGCCGCTGACCAGGCCGAGTTGAGCCGTCGAGAGCTCGTGGGTGCTGGCCAGCAGCGGCAGGAGCGGCCCGATCGCGGAGTAGAAGAGCGTGTCGACGGCGACCATGGAACATGTCAAAGCCGTCAACCAGCGGATCTTGCGGTCCTGCATGAACGGATCAGGACGACGTCTGAAGGACCGATTCACCGGCTCCCCTGTGAGACGCTAGCAACCTCAGCGGTGACGAGCACGGACATCAAGTCGCGGGCGCGATCGAACACGCTCTCGTCACCCTCGAGCGCGCCGGTGACGTAAGCGCCCTCCAGCACGAGGAACACCCGCTCGGCCAACAACATCGTCCATCGCACCATCTCTATCTGCCGTCAAGGCGACGTAGTCTGCGCCCCGAGATTCGGAGCGACACACTTCCCTCACGACGATTACACCTCAGTCGAACTGCGCGCAATGGGCATCTGGCTAGGAACAAGCGTGGCAGGAAGACTCCCGTAGTGCCGCACTCGCAGACGCGTCAGCCCAACGCTGAAGACCGTCGCCTACGTCGCGGCGAACGAGTTGGCTTATGTCAAAGGCCAGTCGTTTTCGGTCCCATCGCATATTGACGGAGACCGAGCGGCGCTCCGGAGATGCTGAGCGCGATTGGCGTGGAGGTGCGACCAACTTCGCGATCGGGTCTATGCAGCGTCTATCTGGGCTAAGTGGCGCAGACTGATCTCCTGGGCCAGCTCCTTGTCGAGTCGCGGATCAGACCCTGCTCGGCTACGGTAAGAGACATCCGGCCCCCTGGCTCGCTGCCCCTGTAGTAGGTCCCGCCCCGGCATCAGGCTGGAGCTTCCCTTGCGGCCGCAATCTCGATCATTCCTGTCCGCTGCGCTCACCCTCCCCGTGGGTGGTTTCGCACTTGCCCTTCTGCTCGGCGCCACGAGTGCACCGGCGTCCGCTGCGCAGCCACCCGTGGACCTCGGCACAGCCGCTTCGTACGCCGTCCTGGCGGGCACCACGGTCACCAACACGGGGCCGAGCGTGATCAACGGCGACGTCGGGGTCAACCCCGGGAGCGCGGTGACCGGGTTTCCGCCCGGCACCGTCAACAACGGCACCGTCCATGCTGCGGATGCGGTATCCCTCCAGGCTCAGAACGACCTGACGACGGCGCACAACGACGCAGCGGGACGCGGTCCGGTGGTCGACAAGACCAGTCAGGACCTCGGCGGCACGACTCTGGTCCCGGGTGTCTACAACGCGGCGAGCGCCATGGCCCTGACCGGCACGGTGACGCTGGATGCCCAGGGTGATCCGAACGCCGTCTTCGTCTTCCAGGCCGGGTCGACGTTGATCACCGCCAGCAGCAGCACGGTCGCGCTCGTCGGGGGCACGCAGGCCTGCAATGTGTTCTGGGAGGTCGGCAGCTCGGCGACCCTCGGCACCGGGACCAACTTCGTCGGGTCGGTGCTGGCGCTGACCGACATCTCCATGCAGACGGGGGCCAACCTCACGGGCCGAGTCCTCGCCAGGAACGGGCAGGTGTCCCTGGACACCAACACGATCACCCGCGCCGACTGCGCTGCAACGAGCTCTGCTCCTCCCACGACGGCCACGGCCACGCCTTCCCCTTCGCCGTCGAGTAGTGCACCCCCCACAGCCACCCACACCCCGACGAGTGCCCCTCCGACCGCGACCGGCTCCGGTGGCCCAGGGACGCCCCCGATCCCGACGGGGCACCCGGGCACGGGTGGGGGTGACGTGGCCTCGGGCGGCGGCACGCCATGGCTCCTGCTGGGGATGCTGTCCCTCGTCGGTGCGACTGGCGCTGCACTCCTCGGATGGAGGGTCTCCCCACCGCGGAGGCGTCACCGGCAGCCGTGATCGGTGTCGGTGTGAGGGCTGCGACCTGGCGAGCCGTATCCCTCGTCCTGCTGGTCGGCGCCGTCTACTGCATGGTGCAGTGGAGCGATCGATCCTCACCCGTCCAGGCCGTGACGCCGGACCCGGCGCGGACGAGCAGCCCGTCTCACCAGAGTCGGACTCCCTCCGGAAAGCCGCCTCGACGATCGAAGGCTGCGGCATCGACCCCGGCAGCGCCGGCCCGCCCGGTCGCGATCACCATCCCGGCAATCGGCGTTCGCAGCGTCCTCGCTCCGTTGGGTCTCAACCCCGACGGCACGGTCGAAGTGCCCACGGATCCCGCGGCCGCGGGTTGGTACGAGCTCGGCACCCGCCCCGGCGCGATGGGCTCGGCCGTCATCCTCGGTCACGTCGACTCGCGGGAGGGACCAGCGGTCTTCTACCTTCTCAGTACCCTGAACGCCGGAGATGCCGTTGACGTCCGTCTCGCGGACGGCGCGTCGGCGCGGTTCCGCGTGTCCTCGGTGCGCACCTATGCCAACGCGCAGTTCCCCGCTGATCAGGTGTACGCCGCCGAGGGAGCGCGGGTGCTCAACCTGGTCACCTGTGGTGGCGCGTACGACGCAGAGCGCGGCGGCTACCAGGCCAATGTGGTCGTCGCCGCGCGCTGGGTCCGGACCCGGCAGGGCTGACGAGGAGCTTCCGCGACTTGGGTCAGGCCCGAGCGTCGCCGGCGATCGTCGCCGCGGCGCATCCATCCGTCGCCGTCCTGGTCCTCACGATGCACGACGACGGCACGGTACTCCCGGCACTGCGGACCGGCGCGCAAAGTGGGCGCAAAGGGCCACTCCGGTGGTAGTGCTGGTTGCCCTGCGACCAGCCGTGAGGCAGCTTCGGCAGACCGGCTAGCATGAGCCTTCGT
>NZ_JANPEO010000533.1:0-1569 GCF_031422975.1 Nocardioides sp.
CGGGAAGAGCGAACGGCCACCGGCGCGACGCCCGATCAACGACCGGTATGGCCAGCAGGGCCGTCAGCAGCAGGCTGGAGACGGTCAGGGCCTCGATGAACCAGTAGCTCCACCTGGGCTCGGACCAGTCCCACTCGGTCACCCACGTCAGCAGAGCCGCCTGCTTCCAGGTGATCTCCGCGGAGGCGGCGGCGACGATGCCGATCACGAGGACCGACGGCACGACCACGCGCCCGATGCCACGAAGCATCGCGTGGATGCGCTCGCGGCGGGGCTGGTCGCCGAGCCGGAACCGGCCGAGGTTGAAGCCGACGATCGCCAGCAGCACGTGCGCGCCACCCGTGAGCGTGAACAGGTTGGCGTGCGAGGCCACGATGGTGAAGATCGCCAGGGCTCGCAGGACGACGCTGGTCTCGACCGCGCGACCCCACCTGCGCGGGCGCGCGCCACCAGCCAGGGCAGCCGCAGGCAACGCGTGCCACCCCGCGGGCAGTGCGCCGAGCAGTCGCTCGAGCCGGAGCGACGCCTCGACGTAGGACAACGAGTCGCCGCCGAGGTCGACGAACGACTGCGTCGGCCGGGCGTCCGGGCGGGTGAGGACGGCGCCGAGGAGGGCCGTGACGTCGGCGGGGGTGACGCCGCGGCCGGTCCGGTCTCGACCCGGCTGCTGCTCGACCGGCGCCAGCGCCCGGTAGTCCACCTTCCCGTTGGCGAGCCTCGGCAGGTCGGGCAGGACCACGACGTCGACGAGCGCGGTGGGCACGCCGGCCAGCTCGGCGGCCGTGGCCACCAGGGTGGGTGTGTCGACGGGTCGCGCGCCGTCGACGACGGCGATGACGAGCCGGTCTCCCCCGTCGGCGGCTGCCACCACGAATCCGCGCAGGTCGAGCTCGCGCTCGACGTGGTCGAGGTCCAGCCGGAGCCCGCAGACCTTGGCGATCCGGCTGCGCCGACCGACGATCTCCCACAGACCGTCCGGCAGCTCGCGGGCGAGATCGCCGGTGCGGAGCTCGGTGACCGTCCGACCCAGCGCGAGGTCGGCGGCCTCGGTCGCGTAGCCGAGCATGACGTTGGGCCCGGCGAAGACGAGCTCGCCGACGCCCGCATCGTTGCGGCCGTCGAGGTGGAAGGTCGTGCCCGGCAGCGGCCGGCCGATCGAGGTCGGTGTCGACCCGGCAAGGTCGGAGGGCAGCACGCTCATCCGCGCCGTGGCCTCCGTGGCGCCGTACATCACGAACAGGTCGAAGCCGCGGCGCTGGCCCAGCTCGGCGAACCTGCGGACCCGGTCGGGCGCCATCCGGCCGCCGGCCTGGGTCAGGGTGCGCAGCGACGGGACCGACCGGTCGGCGAAGCCGCCTCGCTCGAGCAGCTCGAAGGTGTGCGGGACGCCCGGGATGGTGGTGACGCCGTGGGTGGCCACATCGGCCCAGAAGGCCGCGTCGAGGACGGACGCGTCGGTGAGCAGGAGCCCAGCGCCCCGCAGCAGATGGCTGTGCAGGACGGACAGGCCGTAGGAATAGTGCAGGGGCAGGGTGGTCAGCGCACAGTCATCGGGACCCAGGCCAGGCT
>NZ_JANPEO010000534.1:0-3213 GCF_031422975.1 Nocardioides sp.
TCAGCCGCTGGCGGGCCGCCTTGATGGCGACACTTGCGCATGACGTCCGGTCTCCCCTCACGACCATCCAGGGCGTGCTGGAGATCATCGCCGAGGATGCGGACCTGCCCGCCCACCTCCAGCCGCTCGTGGCCGCTGCCGCTCGCCAGACCTCGCGGCTCTCCACGCTGGCCAACAACCTGCTCGACCTCGAGCGGGTCGAGGGCGGCAAGCTGATCCTGGACCTGAAAGACGTCGACATGGAGGAGCTCGCCCAGCAGGTTGCGGAGCTACTCGGCAGCACCGACGTCAGCGTCGACGTCGAGTCCGGCCTCGCCGTGCGGGCCGACCCCATGCGTCTGCAGCAGATGATGGTCAACCTCGGCACCAACGCCCAGCGGCACGGCGAACCTCCGGTGGTGATCGGCGCGCGGTCGGTGGACGCCGGCGTCGAGGTGTTCGTCCGGGACCACGGTGCCGGCGTACCGGCACCGGACCGCCCACTGCTCTTCCAGCGCCTCAACCGCAGCGACGGCAACCCCGAGTCCGTCGGGCTGGGGCTCTGGATCGTGCGTCTGCTCGCGCAGGCCCACGGGGGCGACACCCACTACCGCCCTGCCGACCCCGGATCGGAGTTCGTCATCACGCTGCCGGGACACTTGATCCTCGCGCAGGCGCAGTTGCCAGCGGGCGACGATGCCCGGGCACCTGGCACTGACCATCCCGTTCCAGGCCCGGTCTGATGGATGGCAAGCAGTCGCTGGCACAGCGCGTCACGAGCCTCGGCCGGGTCCGAGGTGAGGGAACTTTCCCCAACGTGGGCCTTCTCACTCGGCGAAGTCGGCCGTAAGGTCAACCCAACGCAGCCGAGTTCGATCGGCGAGCCCTCGCCACCCCGGCTGGCCCGGAGGAATCGATGTCAACTCACGTCCGACGTAGTTTGGCGCGGGTCGCGCTGGCAGCCGCACTGGTCACGGCCTTCGGTGGAACAGCAGACGCTCACACGGCACCTCAGGCCGACGGCGGCCTCCCACACTCCGACGGACCACGTGACGCGCACCAGCACGGCGTGTCCAGTGGTCATCTCCCCGCGAGTGCCACGGACAACATCGATGTCGTCAGCAAGCTGAAGCTCAAGAACGTCGTCCCGGAGAAGATCGCGGACGTCGGTGTGTACAAGAACTACGCCTACCTCGCAGCCTGGGGTGTCGTCACGTGCAAGTACAACGGCGTGCACGTGGTCGACATCTCCGACGTCGGCAACCCCAAGGAGGTCGCCTTCATCGGGGCCAAGCACGGTAGCTACCCGGGTGAGGGCGTCCAGGCGCTCACGATCGACACCCCCGCCTTCCAGGGCGACGTACTCGTGTCGAACAACGAGAAGTGCAACGACAACGCGGGCTTCGGTGGGATGAACCTCTACGACGTGACCAATGCCAAGGCGCCCACGCCCTTGTTCGAGGGGGCCGGCGACTTCACCGTCAACGGTCAGGGCAAGAAGGCTGCCAACGAGATCCACAGCGTCTTCGCCTGGGATGCCGGCGACAAGGCCTACGCCGTCATCGTCGACAACGAAGAGGGCAAGGACGTCGACATCATCGACATCACCAACCCCAGGAAGCCGTTCCTCACAGCCGAGTACGACCTGGACGAGCTGTTCCCCCAGATCAAGCAGGCGGCGCCCAGTAATCTGGTCGAGGTCTTCCTCCACGACATGGTGGTCAAGAAGATCGCCGACCGTCAGGTCATGCTGTTGTCCTACTGGGACGCCGGCTACGTCAAGGTCGACGTCACCAACGTGCACAACCCGACCTACCTGGGTGACACCGACTTCACCTCCCCCGATCCCGAGGCGGCCGAGAGCGGGTTCATCGTCCCACCGGAGGGCAACGGTCACCAGGCCGAGTTCACGTCCGACAACCAGTACGTCGTCGGTGCCGACGAGGACTTCGGTCCCTATGCGCTGGTGGCACGCAACGACACGGACGGCACGACCATCACAGCCAGCCAGGGCAGCGACACCACCCAGTTGGTCACTGGCGAGACCATCACCGGCCAGGCCAAGTTCGTCGGTCGGGCCTGCCTCGGCGATCCGTCGGTCCCAGCCGGTGACGGAACCCAGATTGCGGTCGTCGAACGAGGCGTGTGCACCTTCACCGAGAAGGTCGCCAACGTTCTGGCCGCTGGCGGCTACGACGCCGTCCTGATCTTCAACCGGACGTCGTCCGACGCCTGCAACCAGACGCTCGGCATGAGCGTCGACGGCGACATCTCGACGTTCGGTGTCGCGCCACGCCAGCAGGGCTACGCCATCTTCGGCGTCCAGGGCCAGTACGACGACGCGGCCTGCTTGGCCGGCGACGGCACGCAACTCGCACCGATCACTGTGGGAGCACTCGGTGACACCTTGACTTTCTCGTCCTACTTCGACGGGTGGGGCTATGTCCATCTGTTCCGCAACACGAACGGCAAGATGACCGAACTCGACACCTACGCGATCCCCGAGGCGCACGATCCGGACTTCGCAAGCGGGTTCGGTGACCTCTCCGTCCACGAGGTGGCCACCTCGCACCAGCAGGCGAACCGGCTGTACTTCTCGTACTACGCCGGCGGCTTCAGGGTTGCGGAGATCCAGGGCGACAAGATCGTCGAGAAGGGTCACTACATCGACGCTTCCGGCAACAACTTCTGGGGAGTCCAGGTCTTCGAACAGGGCGGCACCGAGTACGTCGCAGCCAGCGACCGTGACTACGGGCTCTGGATCTTCAAGTACACCGGTTGACGGGCCCCAGAAGCTCGACCCAGAGATGGTCAGGGCAGCGGGGAAGATCTTCAAGGAACCTTCACCGAACCCTCGCGGCGATCTTGACTCCCGAGGACGACGCTGAGCCCTACAAGGACCCGGGCACTCCCGGGGCCGAGAGACATGGACGAGGCGAGATCAATGTTCAAACAGATGACCCGACTTACTGCCATCGGAATTGTCGTGGCGGCTGCGGTGCTGACCCTGGGAGCGGGGGCGCCGGCGTCGGCCGAGAGCGACTTCGGCGAGCACGTCAGCACCTGCGCAAGGACCATGGGCTTCAACGCCGACCACAACCCAGGCATGCATCAGGGTCGCCACAGTTGGGACCCGTCCCACACCTGCTGACCGTTGCCGGCGAGGATCAGGAGGCGTGCAGGTTCCGGACCCGTGAGGCAAGGCGGGTGGCGTGGTCCGCGGCGGCGGCGAGG
>NZ_JANPEO010000535.1:0-2255 GCF_031422975.1 Nocardioides sp.
GTTCCGGCTGGCCGTCACCGACGAGCAGTTCCCCGCCATCGCCAAGCTGCGGGCCGCTCGCCGGCTGTGGGCGCGCGTGCTGGAACTGTGCGAGGCGGGCGCCGGCGAGATGCGCCAGCACGCCGTCACCTCCCGCCCGCAGATGAGCAGGTACGACCCGTGGGTCAACATGCTGCGCGGCACCGTCGGCGCCTTCGCCGCCGGTGTCGGTGGGGCCGAGGCGATCACGGTGATCCCCTTCGACGAGCCGCTCGGCCTGCCCGACGCGCTCGGCCGGCGGATCGCTCGCAACACGTCCTCGCTGTTGATCTCGGAGTCGCACCTCGCCCGGGTCGCCGACCCGGCCGGTGGCTCGTACGTCGTGGAGAAGCTGACCGACGACCTCGCGATCGCCGGGTGGGCCGAGTTCCAGCAGATCGAGGCCGCCGGTGGGCTGGCGGCCGATGACGGTCTCGCCGGCCGGATCGCGGCGGTCGCGGCCGCCCGAGACGAGCAGGTCGCGCTGCGCCTGCGCCCACTCACCGGGGTGAGTGAGTTCCCCCACCTCGGCGAGTCGCTCCCCGAGCGTCCGGCATCTCCGATCGGGGCCGACGTCCGCCGCTACGGCCACGCGTTCGAGGCGCTCCGCGACGATCCGGCTGCCGCACCGGTGTTCCTCGCGACCATGGGCACCGTCGCAGCCCACACCGCCCGGGCGACGTTCGCGACCAACCTGTTCGCCGCCGGGGGAGTCGCGGTCGAGGCGGCCGGGGCGAGCGACGGAGTCGAGTCGGTGCTGGCGGCGTACAACGGCGAGAAGGTGGCGTGTCTGGCCGGGCCCGATGCGGCGTACGCCGAGTGGGGCACCGACCTCGTCGCGGCCCTGCGTGACGCGGGAGCCACGCACGTGATCATCGCCGGGAAGCCGGATGCCGTTGGCGGCGACGGGGTCGACGACTCGTGTGCGATGGGTGTGGACGCGCTGAGGTTCCTGACCACCACGAGGGAGAAGCTGGCATGAGCATCCCGGAGAACTTCGCCGAACTGCCGCTCCGCGACGAGTCCTCGTGGTCGATGTCGTGGCCCGACGGGCCGACGCAGGCCTGGGGGAGCCCCGAGGGCATCGACATTCTCCCCGTTTACGGGCCCGAGCACCTCGAGGGCCTGGACGCGCTCGACACCTGGCCCGGCCTCGCGCCGTTCCTGCGCGGCCCCTATCCCCCGATGTACACCACGCAGCCGTGGACGATCCGCCAGTACGCCGGCTTCTCGACCGCCGAGGAGTCCAACGCGTTCTACCGGCGCAACCTCGCGGCCGGGCAGAAGGGCCTGAGCGTCGCCTTCGACCTCGCGACCCACCGCGGCTACGACTCCGACCACCCGCGCGGGCGGGGTGACGTGGGCATGGCGGGGGTCGCGATCGACTCGATCTACGACACACGGACCCTGTTCGACGGCATCCCGCTCGACGAGATGTCGGTGTCGATGACCATGAACGGCGCCGTGCTGCCGGTGCTGGCGCTCTACATCGCCGCGGCGCAGGAGCAGGGGGTGGAGCCCTCGCTGCTCGCGGGGACGATCCAGAACGACATCCTCAAGGAGTTCATGGTCCGCAACACCTACATCTACCCGCCCGCGCCGAGCATGCGGATCATCAGCGACATCTTCGCCTTCACCTCGCAGAAGATGCCGCGCTTCAACTCGATCTCCATCTCCGGCTATCACATCCAGGAGGCCGGAGCGACGGCCGACCTCGAGCTCGCCTACACGCTCGCCGACGGCGTCGAATACATCCGCGCCGGCCTCGAGACCGGCATGACCATCGACGAGTTCGCGCCGCGCCTGAGCTTCTTCTTCGGCGTGGGCATGAACTTCTACATGGAGGTCGCCAAGCTGCGCGCGGCCCGCGCGCTGTGGGCGCGGCTGGTCAGCCAGTTCGACCCGCAGAACCCCAAGTCGCTCAGCCTGCGCACCCACAGCCAGACCAGCGGCTGGTCGCTGGCCGCCCAGGACGTGTTCAACAACGTCGCCCGCACTTGCGTGGAGGCCATGGCCGCCGTGAACGGCCAGACCCAGAGCCTGCACACCAACAGCCTGGACGAGGCCCTGGCCCTGCCCACCGATTTCTCGGCCCGGATCAGCCGCAACACCCAGCTGTTCCTGCAGATGGAAAGCGGCCAGACCCGTGTCGTCGACCCCTGGGGGGGCAGCTACTATGTCGAGCGCCTGACCGCCGACCTGGCGGAGCGCGCCCTCACTCACATCGCCGAGGTCGA
>NZ_JANPEO010000536.1:0-5594 GCF_031422975.1 Nocardioides sp.
TGCGCTAGCGATGCATGGCTCGCGACGGGGTCAGCGGAGTTCCATCTCCGGGTGACCGGCGATGAGTTGGTCGGTGACGGCGTCCATCGCCCGGCCGAGGGCGCCGAAGTCGGCCGGGTCGGCGACGTCCACGAGGTAGGAGCGCACACCCTCCACGTGCAGGGGTGCGGCCTCCTGGAGCAGCTCGAAGCCCTTGTCGGTCATGGTTGCGACGATGCCCCGGCCGTCCTCGGGCGTGGTGCCGCGGACGACGTAGCCGGCCTTCTGCATCCGGTCGACCGTGTGGGTGACTCGGCTGCGCGAGTGGGCCAGTGCGTCGGCGAGCTGCGCCATCCGCATGTTGCGTCCGGGCCGCTCGGAGAGGCGCACGAGGATCTCGTACTCGGTCAGCGAGATGTTGAAGCCGCGACGCAGGTCGTCATCGAGGCGGTCCATCAGCAGCGTGGTGCCGATGACGAGGGCACGCCACGAACGCTGTTGCGCTTCGTCGAGCCAGCGTGGTTCTGGAGCCGAGGTGCCCATGTGCGTTGATCTCCCGTGAGTTGCCGCCGCCCCAGCGGAGCGGTGCTGACCCGAGGGTAACCACCGCCGCCGGGGGTTGGCGGAGAAACCCGCGGACCGTGACCGATGTGTTGCCCGCCGTCGGCAGCGGACGGGTGGGTCAGCTCAGGCGCTCGAGGATCAGCGCCATGCCCTGGCCGCCACCCACGCACATCGTGATCAGGCCGGTGGTCTTGTCGTGCCACTCCAGCGAGTTGAGCAGGGTGTTCTGCAAACGGGCGCCGGTCATGCCGAAGGGGTGCCCCACGGCGATCGCGCCCCCGTTGACGTTGAGGCGGTCGAGGTCGATGCCCAGGTCCTGGTAGGACGGCACGACCTGCGCTGCGAACGCCTCGTTGATCTCGACCAGGTCGATGTCGCCGATGCTCATGTCGGCGTTCGCGAGCGCGCGCCTCGTCGCCTCGACCGGGCCGAGGCCCATGATCTCGGGCGAGAGACCGGAGACGCCCGTGGACACGATGCGCGCGATCGGCGTGAGCCCGAGCTCGGCGGCCCGGGTGTCAGACATGATGACGACGGCGGCCGCACCGTCGTTCAATGCGCAGCAGTTGCCCGCCGTGACCACGCCGTCGGGACGGAACACCGGCTGCAGGCTGGCGATCGCGTCGTACGTGACGCCGGCGCGCGGGCCGTCGTCGGCCGAGACGACCGTGCCGTCGGGAGTCGTCACGGGAGTGATCTCGCGAGCCCAGAAGCCGTCGTTGATGGCCTTCTCGGCGAGGTTCTGCGAGCGCACTGCGAACTCGTCGAGCTCCACACGGTCGAGGCCGCGCATCCGCGCGACGTTCTCCGCCGTCTGTCCCATCGCGATGTAGGCGTCGGGGAGGAGGCCGTCCGCTCGCGGGTCCTGCCAGTCCTGGCCGCCCTGGGCGAGCTTCTCCGTGCGGGCCTGCGCGTCGGAGAAGACCTCGTTGCGCGTGCCGGGGATGTGGTCGGAGGTGCCCTTCGCGAAGCGCGAGACGGTCTCCACCCCGGCCGAGATGAAGACGTCACCCTCGCCGGCCTTGATCGCGTGGAAGGCCATCCGGGTGGTCTGAACCGAGGACGCGCAGTAGCGGGTGATCGTCGCGCCGGGGACCTCGTCCATGTCGTTGAGAACGTTGACGATGCGACCCATGTTGTTGCCCATCTCGCCGCCGGGCAGGCCGCACCCGAGGTAGAGGTCGTCGACCGTCCTGCGATCGAGGGCAGGGATCTTGTCCAGGGCGGTCTTCACGATCAGCGCGGTCAGCTCGTCGGGCCGGAAGTCCTTGAGGGATCCCTTGTTGGCCCGGCCGATGGGGGATCGGGCGACGGAAACGATGACTGCCTCGGGCATGGAGTAACTCCGATTCTCGAACGTCTGATGGGATGCGCCGACCACCCTAGTCGTCCGCTCGGAACGCGGCGCGGGTCGGCTGGCGGGGCTCTCAAGGAGCCGAACGGCCCTCGACCAGCGATCCGAGGAGCAGGTCGAGGCTGTCCGCGACGAAGCCCGCTCGCTGCGGGGGAGGGCGGAGCAGGGCAGCGATGAGTACGCCGTCGACGGCCGCCACGATGGTGGCCGAGACGCCCGCGGCGTGAGGGTGTCCGCCACGGACGAGGATGTCGTCGACGATGGTGGTCAGGCCCTGGCGCGAGTCACGCAACTGCGCCGCCAGGTCGTCGTCGCGCGCGGCCGCGAGGGTGAGCTCGAGCCTGGCCTTGAGCAGGTCGGACTCGTCGAGCCAGCGTTGGAAGGTCGCGCTGGTCGCGGCCACGGCGTGGTCATGGTCACCCGGCTGCTCGGCCAGTTCCGAGGCCAGGGCCTCGACGTCGTTGGCGAGCTGCCACACGACGTACGCCGCCATCGCGGACTGCAGGGCGCTGCGCGAGCGGTAGTACGCCGAGCTCGAGCCCTCGGGCAGACCGGCCGCCCGGTCGATCGCCCGGTGTGTCAGGCCGCGCCAGCCCTGGGTGGCCAGCACCGTCACCGCGGAGTCGAGGATCTGCCGTCGACGGGCGGAGAGCTCCTGGGGCTCTCGTGGTGACGCGGTCATGACGCCTCCCTCCAAGCTGAGTGAGGCACGACACTACCCGCGGGCTTGCGTCTGTACGGGCTCGAGCGTATCTTCTACATATGTAGAGATTCTACAGACGTAGAAAGGAAGTCACATGAGCTTCGAACTGGTCAACCTCACCCCCCTCGTCTTCGCCGTGTTCGCCGTCGCCGGCCTCGCCGCGCTGCTCGCCCTTGCCGCCGGCACCGAGTTCTTCGCCAGCAACCGCAAGGTCCGCGTCGCTCGCCACGAGTCGATCCCCGCCTACTACGGCAACCTCCTCGGCGCCCACTGAGGCCTCCCACTCACGCACTGACGTGCGGACGGCGCGGCTCTGACACCATCGAGGCGTGCGCCACCTCTATCAGTGCCCGATGCGCTGGGCCGACCTGGACCTGCTGGGCCACGTGAACAACGTGGTCTATGTCGACTACCTCCAGGAGGCCCGCGTCGACATGATGCGCAGCCACGGCCCGGCGGTCCGCCGGGGCGAGGACGGGACCGACGGCGAGGACCTCGCCGAGGGTGTCGTCGTGGTCCGGCACGAGGTCACCTACCGAGCCCCGCTGAGGTTCCGGTTCCGGCCCATCAGCATCGAGTGCTGGGTCACCTCGATCCGGGCTGCCAGCTTCACCATGGCCTACGAGATCTTCGACGAGACGCCCGAGGGACGCGTGGTCCACCTTCGGGCCAGCACCGTCCTCACGCCGTACGTCTTCGCGACCGAGCGCCCCCGGCGGCTGAGCCCCGAGGAGAAGGACACGCTCGCCCCCTTCCTCGAGGAGCCGCTGCCGGCGTCGGCGAAGATCCCCCCGCTGGAGCCGTGGGAGCCCGGCCACTACCCGCTGCACGTGCGTTTCTCCGACGTGGACGTCTACGGCCATGTCAACAACGTGAAGTACTTCGAGTACTTCCAGGAGGCGCGGATCCCGATGATGGAGCGCCTCGGCCGCGAACACGCCGACGGCGGTGACCTGCACGTCGTGGTGGCCCAGACCGACGTGGACTACAAGGTGCCGATCCTGTTCCGGCTCGAGCCCTACGACGTGCACTCGCGGATCACTCACGTCGGCACGAAGTCGTTCACCATCGAATCGGAGATCCGAGACGGCGACACCCTGCTGTCGAGGGCGCGTGTCGTGCTGGTCTGCTTCGACTCCGCGACGCAGCGCTCGGTCGAGCCGCCGGCGGCGTACCGCGACACGATGCTCGCGGCGCTCAACGCCTGAGCGTCACTCGAGCGTGTTGACCATGAACTGCGCGGCGTGGGTGACGTAGCCCCAGAACTGCTCGTCCTGCGCGGGCGTGAGAGCCGCGGCGTCGAGACCCTCGCGGAAGTGCACGAGCCAGCGCTGCGCGGCGTCCGGTGTCACGGCGAAGGGCGCGTGCCGCATCCGCAGCCGCGGGTGGCCACGCGTCTCGGAGTAGGTCGTCGGGCCTCCCCAGTACTGCATGAGGAACAACGTGAAGCGCTCCTGGGCCGGGCGGAGGTCCTCCTCGGGATACAGCGGTCGTAGCAGCGGGTCGTCTGCCACGCCTGCGTAGAACGTGTGCACGATCTGGCGAATCGTCGCCTCGCCGCCGATCTCGTCGTAGAAGGTGCTCACGGCCGCCATTGTGTCCTGCGTGGGGGAGAGCCGGTCGGGCGGGCGTGGAAGACTCGGGTGACCACCACTGTCCCCACCCGCAAGGAGCACTCATGCCCACCACCCGTACCGCGAGCACCCACTGGGAAGGCACCCTGTTCGAGGGCGCCGGCAAGGTCACCCTCGAGTCCTCCGGACTCGGCACCTATGACGTGTCCTGGCCCTCGCGCGCCGAGGAGGCCAACGGCAAGACCAGCCCCGAGGAGCTGATCGCGGCTGCACACTCGTCCTGCTTCTCGATGGCGTTCTCCAACGGCCTGGCCAGCAACGAGACCCCGGCGACGTCGCTCGACACCACCGCGGCGGTCGACTTCACGCCCGGCACCGGCATCACCGGCATCAAGCTGACGGTCCGTGGCGTCGTCGACGGCATCGACAACGACAAGTTCGTCGAGCTCGCCGAGGCGGCCAAGGCGGGCTGCCCGGTCTCGCAGGCGCTGTCCGCCGTGCCGATCACCCTGGACGCCGCCCTCGCCTGACGTGGCCGTCGTTACCGCGACTCGTCCTCGGGTACGGCGCCCTCGGTCGCCGGCTCGGGACGGTCCCGGTGCCAGACCACGCGGTGCGTGAACGGCATCTCGATGCCCTCGTAGTCGAAGCGGGCCTTGATCCGCTCCCGCATCGCGCGAGCCACGGCCCACTGCTCCATCGGGGCAGTCTTCAGCGTCACCCGCACGGCCACCCCGTCGATGCCCAGCTGCTCGACGCCCCAGACCTCGGGCTCCTCGATGATGAGCCCCTTGAAGTCCTCCTCGAGCCACAGCTCGTGCGCCACGTCCTGCAGCACCCGCCGGACGTTGGCCAGGTCCTCGCCGTACGCGACATTGATGTCCAGGACGGTGCGCGCCCAGTTCTGGCTCATGTTCCCGACGCGGATGATCTCGCCGTTGCGGACGTACCAGACCGTGCCGTTGACATCACGCAGTCGGGTGACGCGGAGGCTGACGGCTTCGATGGTGCCGCTCGCCTCCCCCAGGTCGACGACGTCGCCGACGCCGTACTGGTCCTCGAAGATCATGAAGATGCCCGACAGGAAGTCCTTGACCAGGCTCTGTGCGCCGAAGCCGAGGGCGACACCGATGATGCCGGCGCTGGCGATCACCGGGCCGATGTTGGCGCCGAGCTCGCTGAGCATCATGGTCACGATGACGGCCACGACCACGCCCGTCACGATGCTCTTGAGCAGGCTGCCCATCGTCTGGGCTCGTTGGACGCGGCGACCGGCCCCCGCTGCCTCGGCGCGGACGCCCTTAAACCTATTTGCCCCAGCCCGGTCTAACGTCGGCATGAACCGTAATATTCCGGCGGCCCTTGGCGTCGCCCTCCTCGCGTGGGGATTCCTCCCGCAACCGGCGGTGCACGCCGTGCC
>NZ_JANPEO010000537.1:0-2139 GCF_031422975.1 Nocardioides sp.
GCGCCCTCGTCGGGGGCGCCGCTTGGGACATGACCCGCGACGCCGAGTGGGGGGCGACCGACTGGGTGCGCCTCGTGCTGGCCAACATCGGCTCCGAGACCGACGCCTGGGGGGTCACCCGCATCCCGGCCATGGCCGCCACGGCCGTCGGCCGCTACAGCGACCCGGCTGCCCGCGACGCCCTCAAGGCCGAGTGGGAGCAGGGCATGCGCCAGCTGATGCTCGACGCCGAGCCCGGCAGCGACCAGCAGCTCACGTTCGCGCGCACCTACGTCGGTGCGGCTCGCAGCGACGCCGCACTCGACGAGCTCGTGGCGATCCTGGACGGTTCGTTCGTCGTCGAGGGCCTCGCCGTCGACCAGGACATCCGCTGGGGCCTGGTCGCGTCGCTCGCGCGTGCCGGTCGTTTCGGCGACCCGGAGATCGACGCCGAGCTCGCCCGTGACAAGACGATCGAGGGCCAGGAGAAGGCCGCCGGGGCGCGGGTGTCCCAGCCCACCGTGGAGGCCAAGGCGGCCGGGTGGGACGCGATCCTCGACCCCACGACGCCCAACGAGACGTCGAGCCAGATGGTGTTGTCGATCTTCCGCGCGGAGCAGGACGAGATCGTGGCGCCGTACGTCGAGAAGTACCTCACCGCCGCCGACACGGTCATCGACACCCTCGGCTTCCACAAGGCCTCGGTCGTCCTCGAGTACGGCTTCCCGCTCGCGGTGGGGTCCCCCGCCGTGGTGGCCCGCCTCGACGAGTGGCTCGCCGACAACAACGCACCCAAGGGTGCTCAGCGCTACCTGGCCGAGGCCCGTGACGACATCGTTCGCGCCCTCGCCGCGCAGGCCCGAGATGCCGAGTCGGCGTGAACCACCTGCCGAGTCGGCGTGAACCACCTGCCGAGTCGGCGTGAACCACTTCCAGTTGGCGCCGACTCGCTCGATAACTGGCGCCGACTCGGGCTCGGGTTGGCGCCGACTCGGTGTACGGCGAAGAGTCAGACGCCTGCGTGCAGGGTGTTCTGCGGGCGAGCGTGCTCGGCGAGCATCGAGATGCCGCGCTTGAGGCCGCCCACGAAGTCGTCGCCCGCGAAGTCGGTCTGCATGGCGAGGATCGCCAGCTCGACCTCGCGGTCGCTGAGGTGACGGCGCACCTCGGCGCCGGTCACGACCTCGATGACGCGGGCCGCAGGGTCCACCATCACGAGCACGCTGTGGGTCGGCGCGACGAGCGAGGTGTGCAACCGCTGGGCGTAGACCCGGGCATCGCCGTCAGCGCTGCCGATGAACACGGAGAACTCGAAGCGGCACGACTGCTCGGCGGCGCGGATGGCCTTGTCGAGGCCGGCGCGCTCGCGCGAGCTCAGGTCACCAGCTGCCATGAGCTCCACCCGTCTCGCTCGGAGAGGTCGCGTGGGACGCGAGCTCCTTGGCGCCAGGGCGGGGGCCGCCGATCCACTGACTCTCGACGCCACCACCGGAGGGCGAGATGTCTTCACCGCGGACCAGGGGCGGGACGTAGACGGCCAGGCCGATCAGGAGGAAGAGCAGCAGCGGCACCCCACCCAGCAGCAACAGGGCATGCAGCATGTTGACGTCGGCGGGGTCGCTCCAACCCTCGGCCGCATCCGCGTGAGCCGGGGCTGCGAGCAACGCCAGGCCCAGCGCGACGAGCGGGAGGCTGGCACGGGCGGCAAACCGGGCAGCGGTGGGGGGCACGAGCGTGATCACGGGGGACACGATATCCGCATCACCAACCCGGCCCGCGCCGCGGCCCGAGTCGTCTCGCTCACACCCGCAGGCCCATCGCGGCCGGGCGACTTGGGTTCGGCTCAGAAGTCGCCATACTGGCGGGCATGCTTTCGCTCTCCGACACCTGCGCCGAAGGCGAATCCATCTGTGACTGGGTCTTCACCGAGACAGGCAACCAGAAGCTCGCCACCAGCGCCGACTGGTTCGTCGGCAAACCGTTCGCCCTGCTCGGGCTGGCCATCTTGGGACTCGTCGTCCGCTGGCTGCTGCATCGCCTGATCGACCGGGTGGTGCAGCGAGCCGAGCTCGGCGGCCTCTCCGGCTCGATGAGGAAGGTCCCCTTCGCCGGTCGCATGACCGAGGCGCTCGTCCGCGCCGAGGCAGCGGGGGCCGGTCG
>NZ_JANPEO010000538.1:0-4727 GCF_031422975.1 Nocardioides sp.
CAACATGGACCTCGGCGGCAGGATCTGGTGGCCGAGCACGCTCGACAGCGAGGACCACCACCTCAGCGCCGCCGAGATCCGGGAACCGATCGAGACGGTGCACTGACGTCGGCAGCGCGGCGGACTGGGAGGATATGGCCATGGAGCCCACCCCCGCACAGATCCGCCGGGCGCTCGTCCGCGCAGAACGCGGCGCGGCGCTCGACGTCGACGAGGCAGCGGTCCTGCTGGCGGCGCGGGACGAGTCGCTGAGGAGGCTGTGCGCGGTCGCGGTCCGGGTGCGCGACGCCGGCCTGATCAGTGCCGGCCGGCCGGGAGTGGTGACCTACTCCCCCAAGGTCTTCATCCCGATCACCCGCCTGTGCCGCGACCGCTGCCACTACTGCACCTTCGTCACCGTGCCCGGCAAGCTGGCGGCGCCGTACCTCTCGCCGGACGAGATCCTCACCATTGCCCGCGAGGGCGCGGAGCTGGGCTGTCTGGAGGCGCTCTTCACCCTCGGCGATCGACCCGAGGACCGCTGGCCCGAGGCCCGGGTCTGGCTCGATGAGCAGGGCTACGACTCGACGCTCGACTACATCCGCGCGATGGCGATCCGGGTGCTGGAGGAGACCGGACTGCTGCCCCACCTCAACCCCGGCGTGCTGTCGTGGGAGGAGATGACCCGCCTCAAGCCGGTGGCGCCGTCGATGGGGATGATGCTGGAGACCACCTCGCGACGGCTCTTCGAGACGCGCGGCGAGGCTCACTTCGGCTCCCCCGACAAGGACCCGGCCATCCGGTCGCGGGTGCTCGAGGACGCCGGCCGGCTCTCGATCCCGTTCACCACGGGGCTCCTCGTCGGGATCGGCGAGAACCTCACCGAGCGGGCCGAGACGATCTTCGAGCTCCGCCGGATCGCGCGGGCCTACGGCTCGATCCAGGAAGTCATCGTGCAGAACTTCCGCGCCAAGCCCGACACCGCGATGCGCCACACCGACGACCTCGGGCTGGCGGAGTACCGCGCCGCCATCGCCGTGTCCCGGATCGTGCTCGGTCCGACGATGCGGATCCAGGCGCCGCCCAACCTCGTCGACGGGTCCGAGTGCCGCTCGCTGCTCGACGCGGGCGTCGACGACTGGGGCGGCGTCTCGCCGCTGACCCCGGACCACGTCAACCCCGAGCGACCCTGGCCTTCGCTCGAGCGCCTCCGCGCGATCACCGCCGATGCCGGCCTCGAGCTCGCGCCCCGCCTGACCGTGCACCCGCACTTCGTCCGCCAGCGCACCCCCTGGCTCGACCCGCGCCTCGACGCCCACATCGACGCGCTCGCGCTGCCCGACGGGCTCGCGCGCGTCGGCGTACGACCCGTCGGGATGCCGTGGCAGGAGCCCGACGTGACCCCCGAGGGCACGGGGCGAACCGACCTGCACGCGACCATCGACACCGAGGGCCGCACCTCCGATCGGCGAGAGGACTTCGACAGCGTCTACGGCGACTGGGCGGCGGTCGCCGATGCCGCCGAGATATCCATGGGCGCGATGGCTCAGGATTCCTCGAAATCTGAGCCATCCCTCCCATGGATATCTGGCAACACGGACGAGGGGTACGCCGCACTGCGGGCCGCCGAGCAGGACCCGGCCGGCCTCAGCGACGACCAGGCCCTCGCCCTGATGACCGCGGAGGGCGAGCTCCTGGAGCGGGTCTGCCGCCTCGCCGACGACCTGCGCCGCGACACGGTCGGCGACGACGTCACCTACGTCGTCAACCGCAACATCAACTTCACCAACATCTGCTACGTCGGCTGCCGGTTCTGCGCGTTCGCCCAGCGCAAGACCGACGCCGACGCCTTCTCGCTCTCCCTCGAGCAGGTCGCCGACCGCGCGCAGGAGGCGTGGGAGCTCGGCGCCACCGAGGTCTGCATGCAGGGCGGGATCGACCCGGAGCTGCCGGCGACGGCCTACTTCGAGCTCGTCGCGGCGGTGAAGCAGCGCGTGCCCGGCATGCACGTGCACGCCTTCAGCCCGATGGAGATCGTGAGCGGGGCCGCGCGGACCGGACTGTCGATCGAGGACTTCCTGATCAAGGCCCGCGAAGCCGGCCTCGACACCATCCCCGGCACCGCCGCCGAGATCCTCGACGACGAGGTCCGCTGGGTGCTGACGAAGGGCAAGCTGCCGACGAAGACGTGGATCGAGGTCGTCAGCACCGCGCACCGGGTGGGCCTGCGCTCGAGCTCGACGATGATGTACGGCCACGTCGACAACCCGCGGCACTGGGTGCAGCACCTGCGGGTGCTGCGACGGATCCAGGACGAGACCGGCGGCTTCACCGAGTTCGTGCCGTTGCCCTTCGTGCACACGAGCTCGCCGATCTACCTCGCCGGCGTCGCCCGGCCCGGGCCGACGTTGCGCGACAACCTCGCCGTGCATGCGCTGGGCCGCATCATGCTGCACGGCTCGATCGCGAACATCCAGACGAGCTGGGTCAAGCTCGGCGTCGACGGGACCCGCGCGATGCTGCAGGCCGGGGCCAACGACGTGGGCGGGACCCTGATGGAGGAGACCATCTCGCGGATGGCAGGCAGCGAGCACGGGTCGGCGAAGACCGTGGCCGAGCTCATCGAGATCGGCGCCGGCATCGGTCGACCGGTGGTGGAGCGGACCACGGTCTACGGCCCTCCCCACCACCCCGCGCCAGCACCTCAGTAGCGCACGTCCACCCAGATCTCGCGGTGGTCGGACGTGGGCACCCCGGTCGGGCCGTAGAGCGCCCGGTCGAAGTCGCCGGTCAGCCGGTAGAGCGGGTCGGCGTCCACCGGCCAGAAGACGCCTGAGCCCACGACCTTGGAGCCCTTGGTCGGCAGCACGTAGTCGACGCGCAGGTTGCCGGGACCGCAGCCGGCCACATCGCAGAAGTCGGCGGTGTCGTACGCGGGGTTGCCCGCATGCGTCGCGTTGAGCCCACCCTGGTTGACGGCTTGCGTGCCGCCCGCCGACATCGGCCGCGGGTCGGTGATCCGCCGGTGGTCGAGCAGCTGGTTGATGGCGCCGTCGACGGAGTCGCCGTCGACGGGATCGGCGTTCTGGTCACCGGCGATGACGAACTTCGAACCCGGCCTCAACCCGCCATGACGACCCTCGTCGTCGTAGATGTAGGCCGACGTGCGGGGCGAGGAGATGTAGTCGGCCCAGAACCGGATCTCGTCGTGGTTGCGGGTGCCGTTGCGGTCCTCCAAGCCGTCGAACGTGGGCGGCGTCGGGTGCGTGACCAAGATGTGCACCGTGTTGGGGCCGATCCGGTTCGGCACGTCCCAGTGCGACTTCGAGGAGAGCGGGAACCCGGCGAGCTCCGCCGGCGAGTACCAGTCCGCAGGTGCCGCCGTGGCCGGGTCGTCGGGCAGCAGTGCGCCCGGCATGTCCTTCCACAAGAAGTGCTGGAAGGTGCGGACGGCATCGGTGTCGATGGGGTACTTCGAGTAGACGACCATGGCGAACTGGCCGACGAATTCGCCGAAGCCCCACGAGTCGTTGCCGTAGTCGCGCGGGGTGGGTCCGCCCAGGAGTCCGTCGTTGTTGAGGTCGAAGCCGCTCGCGACGCCGGTGTTGGACGCGGCGACGTAGGCGTACGGATAGTCGATCGGGGCCGCGCCGTTGTGCGCAACCTCGAGGTAGTTGTCGCGGAACAGGTCCACGGCCCGGGTCGAGTAGTCGAACTCGTTGATCAGGAGCACGTCGGGGCGTACGCGCTGGATCGTCTCGGCCACGTTGGCAGCCTGCACGTTGCCGGGGGCGGAGAGGTCGGCGACCAGCTGGCCGGCGGTGAGCCGGTTGAGCGAGGCGTTGAACGTGGAGAACCGGACCTCACGGTCCCGGTCGTGTCCGTGTCCGTGTCCGGCCTGGGCACCGGGCGTCAGGCACAGGGGTACGGCGGCCAGCAGCGCGGCAGCGGCGAGCAGGGTCGGGCGTGTCATCGAGAACCTCCGAGTCGGTGAGAGTCGAGACCCTCACCGTAGGCCCGCCCCGTGGCCTCCGGGTGAACAACCTCAGAGGAATCCGAGCTTGGCGCAACGCTTG
Source organism: Nocardioides sp. (assembly GCF_031422975.1). Classification (GTDB taxonomy): domain Bacteria; phylum Actinomycetota; class Actinomycetes; order Propionibacteriales; family Nocardioidaceae; genus Nocardioides. Next base: position 4,056 of record NZ_JANPEO010000538.1, read on the forward strand.
GCGGTGCCGCCGGCACACAGGTCCGCGATCGTCATCGCGCCCGACGCCACGACGACGCTGGTCAGGTCGTTGATCGTGACCGTGACCGACTCGAACAGCCACGACGCCACACCCTCGTGGTCGACCGACTCCCCCACCGGCTCGTCGGCGAGCTCACCGACGGAGACGTCGGCGACCTTCGAGCTCATCGCCGCGGCCGGGACGTAGGACAACGTGTCCCGGTCCCGCAGGATGACCTCACGGGCCGCCTCGACATCGCTGTCGACCCCCACCGTCGACGTGGCCGGCGAGGCGAGACCGACGAACCAGTCGGCGCCGGGCACCAGGGTGCCGTAGGCGATGACGGGCACGTCGCCCGCCTGCTCGACGAGCGACTCGGCCAGCTCCGGGTCGACCGGATCGAGAATCATGATGTCGGCCGTGGCGAGCGCCTGGTCGAACTGCATGTCCTGGGTGTCGGCCTCGCTGCCCGCGTCGTACACCTCGACCGTGCAGCCGTCGCAGATCTCCGCCACCCGCTGCTCGAGGGTCTCGACGTCGAGCGGCTGCTGGACCTGCGCCGACTCGTCGGCGGCCAGGACCGCGATCACCGTCGAGTCGACGGTGGCGCAGCCCGACAGCGCGCTCGTGACGAGCAGGCAGCAGATCAGCAGAACGATGCGCATGACCGGC
>NZ_JANPEO010000539.1:0-2771 GCF_031422975.1 Nocardioides sp.
GCGTAGAGGTCGCGGACCTTGCCGGAGTGCAGGTGGGTCGTGCCTGCGATGGCGGGGGCGTCGGGGATGTTGAAGTCGGACACGCGCAGAGCCTACGGCGGCGGCTGCGTAGACGCGCGGACGTAGCTCCTGTTGTGCCCGGGCGGCGAGCGCGGGACGGGGCGGGCGACCCGACCAATGTCCGCGCGTCTACGCGTCGGCCGGCTTGGCGTGCAGCCACCACGCCATCGTGCGGGTGATCCACGGCAGCAGCACGTAGGTCATCAGGGGCGTCATCACCAGCACGGTCAGCAGGACCCGGAGCGGCAGCGCCCAGTCCGCGACGGGCGTGTGGCCCAGCGCGAAGTTCGCCGCCAGGCTCAGTGGGAAGAACACCAGGAAGATGGTGGTCGCCTGCTTCCAGCGCGGCGGCGGGCCGGGCGCGGTGCTCCTCGCCTCGACGGCGGCCGGCTCGTCGAACCACCCTTCGATGCCCGTACGACGCTCGACGCGCGTCGCCTCGATCCTGCCCTGTGCGGCCTCGAGCCACCACTCGCGCTGCGGGCTTGCCTCCCAGACGGCCAGTGCGTCGGAGCTGGCGAAGCGGTAGAGCATGTGCCACTCCGGCGAGTCCTCGGACGGGCGCACCCAGCCGCTGCCGAGGAAGCCGTCGAAGCGCTCCGCCAGCGACGTCCCGGCCTGCACCCACGCGAGCATCTCGCTCGACCGGGACGGATCGACGTGGCGGGTGACGGAGGTGGTGACAGGGGTGGTGACGGGGGTGGCGTCGGGGGCAGACATGTCCGCCATTGTCCGTCGCCCTCGCCGCTGGCACCGAACCGGCGGCGACGGGATGTTGGACACAGTGGTGATCCCCCCGCGACGTGCGCGCACGCGCCGGCCGGCCGGTCGGTCAGTGGCGCACCTCGAACGTCGTCGCGCCGGTCACCGCCGTCTCGAGGACCGCCACGTTGCGGACCCGCGCCATGGCGGGGCCGCTGCGGCACCACTCGACCAGGGCGGCCACGGCCTCGTCCGCGCCCTCGGCGTGCAGCGCGACCGAGCCGTCGGGCTCGTTGCCGACCCAGCCGACGACACCGAGGCTTCGCGCCTTCTCGGCGGTGTAGTAGCGGAACCCGACGCCCTGCACGCGGCCAGTCACGGTGGCACGGACAGCCCGACTCATGGGCTCAGAGGATCGAGCCGGGGGCGTACGCCGCAGCGTCGGGATGGCGGCGTACGACGTCCTCCACCAGCGCGACCACGGCCTGCACCTGCTCGACGGCAGCGCCGGTGAACTCGATCGGCTCGGCCACGAGCGCGTCGATCTGCCCGCGCGAGAGCCCGAGCCGGGAGTCGGCGGCGAGGCGGTCGAAGACGTCGTTGACGGCCTGTCCCCGGCGCATGTCGAGGGCGACGCCGACCGCGGCCTCCTTGATCGCCTCGTGCCCGACCTCGCGGCCGACGCCGCCCCGGACCGCTGCCATCAGCACCTTGGTGGTGGCCAGGAACGGCAGGTAGCGGTCGAGCTCGCGCTGGATCACGGCCGGGAAGGCGCCGAACTCGTCCAGCACCGTGAGGAAGGTCTGGAACAGCCCGTCGGCGGCAAAGAAGGCGTCGGGCAGCGCGACGCGGCGCACGACCGAACAGGACACGTCGCCCTCGTTCCACTGGTCGCCCGCGAGCTCGCCGACCATCGAGAGGTAGCCGCGGGTGATGACGGCGAGACCGTTGACGCGTTCGCAGGAGCGGGTGTTCATCTTGTGCGGCATCGCCGAGGAGCCGACCTGGCCCTCCTTGAAGCCCTCGGTGACGAGCTCGATGCCGGCCATCAGCCTGATCGTGGTGGCGAGGTTGGAGGGGCCGGCGACGAGCTGGACGACGGCGCTGAGCACGTCGAAGTCGAGCGAGCGCGGGTAGACCTGACCGACGCTGGTGAGGACGTGCTCGAATCCGAGGTGGGCGGCGACGCGCGACTCCAGGTCGGCCAGCTTGGCGGCGTCGCCGCCGAGCAGGTCGAGCATGTCCTGCGAGGTCCCCATCGGGCCCTTGATGCCGCGCAGCGGGTAGCGCGCGAGCAGCTCCTCGACGCGCTGCAGGCCGATCAGCATCTCGTCGGCGATCGTGGCGAAGCGCTTGCCGAGCGTGGTCGCCTGCGCGGCCACGTTGTGCGAGCGGCCGGCCATTACCGTGGTCTCGTGCTCGGTCGCGAGCCGCGCCAGTCTGGCCAGCGTGGCCACCGCGCGGTCACGCAGGAGCGAGAGCGACTGCTTGATCTGCAGCTGCTCGACGTTCTCGGTCAGGTCGCGGCTCGTCATCCCCTTGTGGATGTGCTCGTGCCCGGCCAGCGCGGCGAACTCCTCGATGCGCGCCTTCACGTCGTGCCGGGTGATCCGCTCGCGGGCCGCGATCGAGTCGAGGTCGACCTTGTCGATGACGGCTTCGTGGGCCTCGATCACGCCGTCGGGGACGTCGATCCCCAGGTCACGCTGGGCGCGCAGGACCGCGATCCAGAGCTGCCGCTCGAGCACGATCTTGTGCTCGGGCGACCAGATCGCCGCGAGGTCGGCGGCGGCGTAGCGGGTGGCCAGCACGTTGGGGACGGTCATGTCAGGAGTCTCCGTCGATCAGGGCTGTCATGGATGCGCCCTCGACGACACCGAGCGGCTGGGCCGCGATGTCGCGACGCCACTGGGCGCCGGGGAACGAGATGGAGGCGATGCCTTCGTAGGCCTTGGCGCGGGCGTTGGCGATGTCGGCGCCGATCGCGCGGACGGCGAGCACGCGTCCAC
>NZ_JANPEO010000540.1:0-5177 GCF_031422975.1 Nocardioides sp.
GGCTACGTCGACGGCGAGGCCCACCCGATCGCGCTGGACCAGAACGGCTGGGAGCTGAGGAAGTACCAGCAGGAGGCGGCCGAGTCGTTCTGGCACGGCGGCTCCGGCGTCGTCGTCCTCCCGTGCGGCGCCGGCAAGACCATCGTCGGCGCGGCGGCGATGGCCCAGGCGCAGGCCACCACGCTGATCCTCGTCACCAACACCGTCAGCGCCCGGCAGTGGAAGGACGAGCTGATCAAGCGCACGTCCCTGACCGCCGACGAGATCGGGGAGTACTCCGGGTCCGTCAAGGAGGTCCGGCCGGTCACCATTGCGACCTACCAAGTGCTCACGACGCGTCGCAAGGGCGTCTACACGCACCTCGAGCTGCTCGACGCCCGCGACTGGGGCCTCATCGTCTACGACGAGGTGCACCTGCTTCCGGCGCCGATCTTCCGGATGACCGCCAACCTCCAGGCTCGCCGCCGGATCGGGCTGACCGCGACGCTCGTGCGCGAGGACGGCCGCGAGGGCGAGGTCTTCTCGCTGATCGGGCCCAAGCGCTACGACGCGCCGTGGAAGGACATCGAGGCGCAGGGCTGGATCGCGCCCGCCGACTGCGTCGAGGTCCGTGTCACCTTGCCCGAGGGCCAGCGACTCGCCTACGCGATCGCCGAGCCGGAGGAGCGCTACCGGCTGGCTTCGTGCACGCACGCCAAGATCGATGTCGTCCGCCGCCTCGTGGACCAGCACCAGGGACAACCGACCCTCGTGATCGGCCAGTACATCGACCAGATCGACGAGCTCGCCGAGCTGCTCGGAGCGCCCGTGATCAAGGGCGAGACTCCGGTCAAGGAACGGCAGCGACTCTTCGAGGCGTTCCGCTCCGGCGAAGAGCCCCTCCTCGTGGTCTCCAAGGTCGCCAACTTCTCCATCGACCTGCCGTCGGCGGAGGTCGCCATCCAGGTGAGCGGATCGTTCGGCTCGCGCCAGGAGGAGGCCCAGCGTCTCGGCCGGCTGCTCCGACCGAAGGCCGAGGGCAAGTCCGCGCACTTCTACACCGTGGTCTCCCGCGACACCGTGGACGCCGACTTCGCGCAGAACCGGCAACGGTTCCTCGCCGAGCAGGGCTACGCCTACCGGATCATCGATGCCACCGACCTCGACGCCCCTCGCTGACCGCTGGCCGCTGCGGGCTCTCTTCGAGGTCCGAGAAGAGCTGCTCGTCGCGTGGGACCGCCCTGGCTACCACGACCTGCGGCACCTGACCGAGGTGCTCGACCGGCTCGATGACCTCGACCGGGCGGGGACCCCCTTCGACACGGTGCCGGTGGTGCTCGCGGCGTGGTTCCACGACGCGGTGTACGACGGACAACCCGACGCCGAGCAACGCTCCGCGATGCTCGCGGAGGCGGCGCTGCCCGATCCACCGGCGGCCGAGGTCGCCCGGCTGGTGCGGATGACCGAGCATCACCAGGCCTTCCCGGACGACCTCAACGCGGCGGCGCTCAGCGATGCCGACCTGGCGATCCTGGCGGCCGATCCGGGCCGCTACGACGCCTACGCGCGCGACGTACGCCTCGAGTATGCGCACGTGTCGGACGCCGACTTCCGGGCCGGGCGGGCGGGCGTGCTGAGCGACCTCCTCACGGGGCCGTCCCTGTTCCGGACGACGCAGGGGCAGGCGCTGTGGGAGGCCCGGGCGCGCAGCAACGTGCGGGCCGAGATCGAGCAGTTGCGTCAGCGGTGAAGCCCAGCGCTCAGGACATGTCGCCGAGCTGGACGTACATCGTGAAGCGGTCGGGCCGGAAGGCGGTCCGCGACACGTTCACGACCTTGTCCTCGCACAGGGCTCGGCGCGAGAGGTGCAGCACCGGCGACCCGGGCTCGATCTCCAGCAGGATCGCCTCGTCGGGCGTCGCGGCGTCCGCGGAGATGGAGTCCTCGGCCCAGGTGGGGCGCAGACCGCGCTCGTCGAGGGCGCCGTAGAGGCTGGTGGGCATGCCACTCTGGAGGAAGCCCGGCAGCAGGATCTCGTTGAGGTAGGCGTCCTCGACGCAGACCACCTGCTGGTCGGCACGGCGCAGGCGCTTCCAGTGGATGACCGCGTCACCGGGCGAGATCTCGAGCGCGCGGGCGACGCCGGGGCCGGCCTGCTCGCGCCGCGCGACCAGCGTCTGCGACTCCGGCAGCAGCCCGCGCCGCTTCATGTCCTCGGTGTAGGACGACAGCTGCCCCACCCGACGTCGCGGGTGTGCGACGAACGTGCCGCGACCTGGCACCCGCTCGAGAAGCCCTTCGGTGACCAGCACGTCGAGCGCCTGCCGGACCGTCATCCGCGCGACCCCGAAGCGCGCGACGAGCTCGCGCTCAGAGGGTGCGGCAGCCCCGGGCGCGGCCTCGGCGACGAGGGCACGGACGTATTCGCGCACCTGCACGTGCTTGAGCCCGCTCTCAGCGCGCTTCACGTCCACGGTGGTTTCCACATGCAAGAGAGTAGGACCGACCTCACCCCCCCGCAGCCCTTTTGTCGAAGCGCATGTTAAAGGGACGGCCACAACTTGGTAGCGCTATTCGGCTCCGATCGCGCGCAGAACATCCAGTTTGGCAGCCCGACGTGCGGGCAGGAGCGCCGCGAGCACGCCGATGACGACCGAGACCACGAGGAAGATCACCAGCTGCGCCACCGGCACCGAGATCACCTCGAGGCCCTCCTTACGCAGCGAGTGCATGAGCGCGATCCCGAACCCGATGCCCAGCACCACCCCCAGGATCGCCCCCAGCAGCGCGATCACCACCGACTCCAAGGTCACCATCCGACGCAGCTGTGAGCGACTCACCCCGATGGCTCGCAGCAGCCCGACCTCCCGGGTGCGCTCGATGATCGAGAGCGCCAGCGTGTTGACGATGCCGAGGACCGCGATCAGCAGCGCGAGCCCCAGCAGCGCGAAGATCATCAGCACCAGCTGGTCGATCGGCTTGCGCTGCTCGGCGGCGAAGCCCTGCTGGTCCTTGACCGTCACCACAGGCGACTTCTCCACGACCGCGTCCAGGGCGTCCTGCACGCCGGCGCGCCCGTCCGTGTCGATGACCAGGAAGTTGTCGGAGTCCTGGTAGCCGGCGTCGACCAGGGTCTGCGGCGTCGTGACGAGGGGGAAGAACAGGATCGGGTTCTCTGCGTACAACCCGACGATCGACAGCTCGTGGTCACCGTCCGCGAGCTGCACGGTGACGTCGTCGCCCAACTTCAGGCCCTCCTCCGCGGCGTAGGTCTCGTCGACGACGACCGTGCCGTCGGACAGGTCGGCGAGGTCGCCCTCGACCATGTCGATCCTGAAGCCGTCGCGCATGGTCTCGGGCTCGGCTGCGCCCAGTCCCTGGCGGTCGCCGCCGCGCTGGGTGATGGCGAACCGCTGTGCCCACACGCCCTCCACGCCCGGCACGTCGGCCATCTCCCGACCGACCCTGGTCGAGAAGCTCTGGCCGACCAGGCTGCTGACGACGTAGTCGCCGACGAAGTTCTCCTCGATCGTCTGGTCGACGCTGGCCTTGGCGGAGTCGCCCACGATCGCCATCGTGCAGGCGAGCGACAGCCCGATCATCAACGCGGAGGACGTGGCTGTCGTCCGCCGCGGGTTGCGCAGCGAGTTCTGGCCGGCCAGCGTGCCGATCGAGCCGAAGACGCGGCTGTAGAGCCAGGCCGCTGCCGCGAGCAGCGGGTAGCTGATGACCGGGCTGGCGGAGGCGACGCCCAGCAGGATCCCCAGGATGCCGCCGCCCACGTAGTAGAGCGGATGTGGCACCGCCTCGGTCAGTCCGGCCGCGAGTGCGACACCGCCGGCCACGATCAGCACGATGCCGACGAGGAGGCGACGGCGCAACGACGACTCGGGCATCGCGATGTCGTCCCGCATGGCCTGCACGGGGGCGATCTTGCTCGTCCGGCGGGCCGGGAAGAAGGCCGCGCCCATGGTCACGATCACGCCCACGGCGTACGCCGCGAGCACGGTCTTCGGAGCCATGATGAGCGGTTGCCCGGAGAGATCGAGCCCGAACTGTGCGAAGAGGCTGCGGATGCCGATGGCCAGCAGGACGCCGAGACCGAGCCCGATCGTCGAGCCGAGCAGGCCCAGGATCAGCGCCTCGAAGAGCACCGACCTGGTGACCTGCCTCTTGCTGGCGCCCAGGGCACGGAGCAGGGCCAGCTCGCGGCTGCGCTGGGCGACCAGGATCGAGAACGTGTTGACGATCAGGAAGGCACCCACGACCAGGGAGATGCCGGCGAAGATCAGCAGGAACGTGGTCAGGAAGCCGACCGCCTCCTGGATGGCGCTGGCAGCCTCGTCGGCCGCGTCGTCGCCGGTCACGGCCTCGATGCCGTCGGGGAGCGCCGCGGTCACGGCTGCCGCCAGGTCCTCCTGGCTGGTACCCGGCTCGGCCGTCACCCAAATGTCGGTGAAGGCGTCCTTGCCGTCGAGGAACAGGTCCTGGGCCGTCCGGGTGTCGAAGGCGGTGAAGGTCGCGCCGTTGAGCGAGCCGCCCTGCGGGAAGCCGATCACGCCGACCAGCTCCGCGGTCAGACTGCCACGGTCGGTGGCCGTCACGACGTTGACGTCCTGGCCGATGACGTAGCCGCCCTCGCCGGCCGTGGTGGAGTCGAGCATCACCTCGCCGGACTTCTCCGGCGCCCGGCCCGCGATGATGGCCATGCCCTCGAGGTCGTGGCCGGCGGGCGCGTCGGTCCAGTTGCCGCCGATGCTGGGAGGGCCGTTGCCGCCGATCAGCTTGCCGTCCTTGCCGACGACGTAGACGCCGAAGGCCGACACGTTGCCGTCGACGCGGGCGGCTCCGTCGACGCCCTCGAGCTCGTCCACGAGCGAGGCATCGACCGTCCGGGTGGTGGGCTCGGCTGCCGCGTCGGTGTTCTCGGGTCGGACGACGACGTCGCCGACGGTCGAGGCCATCAGGGCGGTGAAGCTGCGGCTGAGGGTGTCGCTGAAGACGAGGGTGCCGACGACGAAGGCCACGCCGATGACGATGGCGAACGTGCTCATCAGCAGGCGCACCTTGCGCCCGAGCAGGCTCTTGAGGGCAGCGCGGAACATCAGCCCTCCACCGCTGCGTGCTTCTTGGTCATCTCGATGACCGAGTCCCGGTCGGGGTTGCGCAGCTCGTCGACGATGCGGCCGTCGGTGAGG
>NZ_JANPEO010000541.1:0-10454 GCF_031422975.1 Nocardioides sp.
GCTGGTCGACGAGGCCGGCGACCTCGTCGAGGACCCCTTCGCCCAGGCGGTCGGCCGCGACGGAGCCGTCATCCTGCGGGCGTGCGAGCAGCTGATGGCGGTCCTCGAGGACCTGCTGAGCGCCGGTCGGGTGGTGGCCGATGCCGACCTCCGTGCCATCGTGGACATCGAGGCCGCGGTGGCCGACGTCCTGCACTGGCACCGCACTGCGGCGGGCGCGGCGGACGTACGGCTCTCCAGCACGGTCGCGCCCGGACAGAAGGTCTGGGCCCACCCCTCGGGACTGCGTCAGGTGCTGGCCAACCTGGTGGGCAATGCCATCGTTCACAACGTCCCGCAGGGATCGGTCGAGGTCTCGACCGCCTCGTTCGTGGGCGAGTCCGGCGAAGCCCGCCTCCGGGTGATCGTGCGCGACACCGGACCCGGGCTGGCACCCGAACAGCTCGCGCGCGTGTTCGAGCCCTTCGTCCGGTACGCGAAGCCCTCCGTCAAGGGCACCGGACTCGGCCTGTCGTTGTCCCGCGCCATCGCGGAGCGCGACGGGGGCACGATCGGCGCCGAGTCGAGCCTCGGCACCGGCTCCGCCTTCTGGGTCGAGCTGCCCGTGAACGAGGGCGAGCAGGACCTCTAGACCCGTCCTGGTGGGCTGCCCGACCGATTCCGCGGCGGCCGGGCCGCTCATGTAACATTCCACGCGCTTGGCCAGGTAGCTCAGTTGGTACGAGCGACCGACTGAAAATCGGTAGGTCGGCGGTTCGACCCCGCCCCTGGCCACACGCAGGACGAAGCGCCCGATCGCGTCCCGATCGGGCGCTTCGTGCATTTCGGTCCCCACGGCCCTCAGCCATGGACACGGTATGACCTACGCCACTACCTTCCAGTAGTCGGTGATGGGCCGGCGCACCCGCCCGCCCCCTGTCGAACGGAAACCGATGAACGCACGTCTACGCGCCCTGGCACTGAGCATCCTGGCCCTCGTGGCCTCCACGCTGGCCGTCACCGGCACGGCCGCCCCTGCCCATGCCGACGGGCCAGGCGTCGGTACGCCCTGGGTCGTCACCCTCGGCGACTCCTACATCAGCGGTGAGGCGGGCCGGTGGGCCGGTAGCTCCAACGCGTCCTACACCCGGGCGGACGCCCTGGGTGGCACGGCCTACTTCGACAACCCCGGCAACACCGCCGAGACCATCAACCGCTGCCACCGCAGCAAGTCGGCCGAGGCCTACATCGGCGGCGGCGTCAGCGGGCTGAACCTCGCCTGCTCCGGCTCGCGCGTCGCGACCTTCACCGACTCGTCGGGCAACTTCAAGCCCGGTCTCGACTTCTACAACAGCGGTGGCAACCAGGGGCAGGCCCTCCTGCTTCAGAACTTCGCCGCGACGCACAACGTGAAGATGGTGACCGTCTCGATCGGCGGCAACGACTTCAACTTCGCCTCCATCATCCAGACGTGCGTCACCGACTGGCTGACGTCGCCGACGTGGGCCAAGAACTACTGCAACGACGACTCCTCGGTGACCAGCAACTTCACCGCTGCCAATGTCGCCGCGAAGCGTGCCGCCATCGCAGCCGCGTTCCAGAACGTGCGCACGGCCATGCGCAACGCGGGTTACGCCGACGGGTCGTGGACGCTGCTGGTGCAGAACTACCCCTCCCCCCTGCCGAACGGCTCGGGCTTCCGCTACGGGGAGAGCGGCTACACGCGCCAGGACACCGGTGGGTGCGGCTTCTGGAACCGCGACGCCGACTGGGCCAACGCCACCGCGCTCAGCCTGATCAACGGGGCCGTGACCGGCGCCGCCTCCGACTCCGGCGTCGCCGGGGTGCGCACCCTCAACCTCGCGTCGGCATTCAACGGCCGGCGCCTGTGCGAGAACGGTGTCGGCCTCTATGAGGAGAAGGGCCTGGCCAACTGGACCACGCCGGGCGCCGTCGACCAGACGGAATGGGTCAACCAGATCCGTACGGTCTCGACCTGCTGTGGCTCCGGCAGCCCGTACTACGTCCAGGAGAGCCTGCACCCGAACTACTGGGCACAGCTGGCCACCCGCTCCTGCGTTCGCCAGGCCTGGAACGGTGGCACGCCACGATCGGGGACCTGCGCGATCTCCGGGACCGGGCTGGTCAACGGCGAGCCCCGGATGACGCTCAGCTGATCCACGAACTGGCGGCGTACGACAGACGATCGATTGATCTGTCGTGCGCCGCCAGTTGCGCGGGCTGCTGGGCTGAACGCGAGATGAGCCCCGGACGTCAACCGGTGCGGCCGGCGTAGGCGTCGGCTGCGGCGTAGACCTCGAGCACGTAGTCGGCTGAGTGGTTGTAGCCGAAGACCGAGCGCGACCAGGTGTCGCCGACCATCAGATCCCCGGACTCGCACAGGTAGCGGGCGGTGGCCAGCGAGGCGTCGTCGATGTCGTTGGGATCGGCGACCCCGTCGCCGTCGCCGTCCGTGTGCCACGTGCGCCAGGTCGATGGGATGAACTGCATGGGACCGACCGCGTGGTCCCAGTCGGGGTCGCCGTGCCACCGAGTCGACTCGCGCGTGGCCGGCACCGCGGCGTACGCACCGCCGTCGAGCGAGGGGCCGAGGATGGGCTCCGAGGAGCGGCCGTCCTCACCGAGCACGCGGTCGCCGATGGTGCCGTGCTGGGACTCCACCCACCCGATGCCGGCCAGGGTGGTCCAGCCGATCCGGCAGCCACGCGGCGCAAGCACGCTGGCGCGGGCGTACGCCGTGAGGGCGGGCGGTGGGATGCCGGCGGCGTCGGCGGTCCTACGCGCCCAACGCGGGTCGACAGCGGCTGCGGCCCTGGCGACAACCGTTGCGTCGCGGGGCTCGGCGCTCTTCACGCGAGCGACCTCGGCCACGACCGTCGCCGGGGCAGGCGCGTCCGGCACGATCTCGTAGGCACTCAGCACCTGGTCGCGGTGGGCCGTCTGCTGGGCTGCGAACCCGGTGGCGCTCAGCAGCGCCACTCCCCCCGCAATGCCGAGGACATGCGGCAACCTCACCCGAAACGACCGTTGACGTAGTCGTGGGTGCGCTCGTCCCGAGGGTTGGTGAACATCGCCGTGGTGTCGCCGTGCTCGACGATCACGCCCGGCGTGCCGTGGGCAGCGAGGAAGAAGGCGCACGTGTCGGAGACGCGCGCTGCCTGCTGCATGTTGTGGGTCACGATGACAATGGTGACCTCTGTGGCCAGCTCTTTCATCGTCTCTTCGATGACTCGGGTGGAGGTGGGGTCGAGCGCGGAGCACGGCTCGTCCATCAGCAGCACCCGCGGCTTGATCGCGAGCGAGCGCGCGATGCACAACCGCTGCTGCTGGCCGCCCGAGAGTCCGCCGCCCGGGGCGTCGAGCCGGTCCTTGACCTCTTTCCAGAGACCGCCGCGAATCAGGCAGTGCTCGATCAGGGCTTCCTTCTCGGACTTCGAGACCTTGGTGCCGGTCAGCTTGAGGCCCGCGACGACGTTCTCGCGGATCGACATCGCGGGGAACGGGTTGGGCTTCTGGAACACCATCCCGATGCTGCGCCGCGCGTCGGTCAGCTTGCGCTCGGGGTCGTAGATGTCGATGCCGTCGAGGTGGACCTCACCGGCGAGGGCGGCCGAGGGCACCAGCTCGTGCATGCGGTTGAGGATGCGGAGGAACGTGGACTTGCCACAGCCCGAGGGTCCGATCAGGGCGGTGATCTCGCCGGCGGGCATGGTCAGGGAGACCCGGTCCAGGACCTTGTGCTGGCCGAACCAGGCGGTGATGTCGCGGGCCTCGAGCTGAGCCAGACCCTCACCACGGAGCGGGGCGTCGACACCGCGGGTGGCCGTGCCTGCGGCGTACGGCGCGATCGGCTCGATCGCCGTCGTGGAGTCGGCTTCGGTGGACAGTCTCGGGGTCATGGCGGTCTCTTCTGCTGGGCGACGATGCTGGTGAATGGTCATGAGGTGGTGAAGCGTGGGTAGCGGGCCCGGGCGGCGTCAGCAACCACCCGGGCCCGCTGGTCTCACTTGACGGTGATCGTGAACTTCAGCTTGAAGCCGGCGAACGCGCTGTCACCCGCGTAGGTCGCGGTCAGCTTGTTCTTGCCCAGCTTCAGCTTCGTCACGGTCAGCGTCACCTTGCCGGCCTTGATCGTGCCCTTGCCGACCGTCTTCTTGCCGAGCTTGACGACGACCTTGCCGGTCGGGGCGCCGGCGGCGGACTCCTTCACAATGATCTTGCCCTTGTAGGACTTGGCCATCTCGTAGGAGGGTTTGAACTTCTCGACGATCTCCGTCTTGGCCTTGACCGCGGGCACCGGGGTGCTGGCCAGCACGTTGACCGTCGTCGCGGCCGACTCGGAGGCGACGAAGGTGGAGTTGATTGGCGGGACGTACTTCGCGACGTACGTGTGCGCACCGGCGGTGAGGCCGGTGAGCGCCTTGGTCGCCTTGCCACCGGTGAGCGGCGAGGTGCCGACCAGGGCGGCGCCCTCGTAGAAGTTCACGAGGCCGTCGGGCGCCGTCGAGGCGGCGACGGTGGCGGTCAGGGTGGCGGCGCCACCGGCGGTGGAGGTGCCGGCGAGCGTGGTGGACGTGGCTACCTCGGTGTTGGTCGCGAAGTTGGTCGACGCGTCCTGCGTGGCCTGGCCACACACGCCGCCCTTGGCGGGGCGGGCGAGCTGCTCGAAGCCGGCGGCCTCGATCAGCGGCTTGGCCGCCACGGAGCAGACGAAGCCGTCGGCGCCGAAGATGCCCAGGACGGTTGCGTCACCCACGACAGCCTGACGGACGACGTTGTAGAGCGCGCGTGCGGCGACGAAGCCGCCCTCGATGCGCAACGGTGCACCGATCACGGTGTTGCGGCCGATGGAGAACGGCGCAACGGCGTTGGGGTCGTTCTGGATCGTGCTGGGGTCGTGCTCCTGCACCTCGGCGACCGTGGGCGCGAGGGTGACGGCGGTGCCGCCGTTGGCGGCCTTGAGCTGGTCGGTGAAGAAGCTGCGCGTGCCGGACCCGGCCTGCGGGATCTTCGGCGCGATCACTCCGGCGGTGCCACCGAGCTGCGACCAGTTGGTGAAGGTGCCGGCGTAGATCTTGACCATGTCGGCGGGTGCGATGGTCGCCGGCGCGTTGGAGACCTTGGCCGTGGAGAGCGCGAGGGTGTCCTTGGCGAACGGGAACGCGAACAGGCCGTTGGACTTCTCGGTGGCGCTGATGGCCGAGGAGGAGCGGGCGTAGTCGACGTCGGCGTTGTTGCCGGCGCCGTACAGGAGAGCCTTGCCGGCGCCGGAGCCGTTGGGACGGGTGATGGGCGTGGCGCCGGCCTTCAGGGTCACGGTGCCACCACCGGTGGCGTCGAAGGACACGAGGCGCGCCGCGGTCTTGCCGGCGTTGTAGCCGGCGACGGCGTCCTTGCCGTCGGCCAGGTAGGCCAGCGCGAACTGGGAGGTGTCCGAGCCCACGCCGACGAGGTCGGAGTCGACGGGGACGAAGGTCGGGTCGGCGTGGGCCGGCGCCATGAGGGCGACCGACGCGGCCACGATCGACGCGGTCGTCGCGCCGGTGATGAGCCTGCGAACAGACATCTGTTGATTCCTTTTCGTTGGATTGGTCAGAGCAGGTTGGGCAGCAAGCGCATGACGACATCGGTCGTCTGCCAGGCCAGGGCGATGACGACCGGAGCCGTGATCACCCAGACCGAGGCGGCGGACCAGCGCTGGCGGGCGGCCATGACCCCGAGGGTCATCGCCAGGAGCAGGCCCAGGCACAGGGCGAGGAGCGGAAGTGCCCCTTGCTCGGTGCCCATCGGCTGCTCCGGATCGGGGACGGCGGTCGGGAGACCGGCCGGTGTGGGGAAGCCCTTCTTCGCTTGGGCGTCGACGTAGACGACCTCGCCGGGCGTGAGGTCGGCGAACCGGCCGGAGCCCTCGGCGCTGACCAGGACGAGGCGGGCGGCGCCCTCGGGACGCGGCTGCGGGAGCGGGTCGCCGGCACGGCGTACGCCGAGGACCGAGAACTGCTTCGGCCCCTGGGCCGTCACCACGCGGATCGTGTCGGTGGCACGCAGGTCGGCGATGGAGCCGAACGGGGCGCCGTACGTCTTGGCACGTCCCATCACCACCGCGGTGCCCACCTGTCCGGGCAGCACGGTGTTGCGCAGGTGGCCGGGCCCGTCGAGGAGGTCGCTGGACGCGGTGCCCTCGATCACGACCTGCTCGACACCGAGGTGCGGGATCGAGATCAGGGCGACCGGATCACCGAGCGGGGTCACCGGGCCCATGGGGGCCGTGGCGGCGGCGAGCTCGCCGCGGAACTGGTCGTAGAGCGCGGCTTGCTCGCGCTGCTGGGACAGCGCACCGAGGAAGAGCATCTGGACCGCGGCCCAGGTCGCGACGAGGGCGAGCATCGTGGCCGTCGTGGAGACGACGTCCAAGGCTTGCCTCGCGGACGTCGGTGGGGCGCTCGGAGCGGGAGCACGCGGAGCACTCGGACTGCTCGCAGTGATCGTGGGTCGTTCAGCGAGAGCCGTCACGACCGCCTCCGCCGGGAGAGCCCGAGGCGCAGCAGGCTGGTCGCGAAGGCGCCCAGCACGCCGATCCCCAGCAGTACGGGGATGAGGCGGCCCGCGAGCGCCGACGAGACCGGCTCGGTGTCGGGCATCGTGACCGGCTTGGGCTTCGGGGTCTTGGTCGGCTTGCCCTTCGCCGGCTTGCCCGCGCCCGTCGGGGCCGCCGCGGGCACGGGCTCCGGCTCGGGCGGCTCGACGTCGGTGACGCTACCGGGCCCGGTCGGGGTGCCGGACTCGCCACCGGTGCCGGTGTTCGTGCCGTCCGTACCGTCGCCGGTGCCGGCCACCTTGCCGTTCTGCTTGGCGATGGATACGGCGACGCTGTGCGCCTGCTTGAACAGGGGCGCCGTCGCGCCGGTCTTCTTCAGGGCCAGGAAGCCCGGCGGGAGCTCGCCGTTGCCGTAGCCGGCCCGCTGGCCCTCGGTCGTGGCGATGTCGATGAACTCCGAGACCTTGGTGGCGTCGGCCTTCGCCAGGCCGTGGGTCAGGGCCGCGGTGTAGACGATCATGGTGCCGGGGTAGGCGGACCTCGCCTTGACGACGTCCTTCATCTCCAGCGTGAACGGGGCGTCACCACTCTTGGCCGGCTCGGCCAACGAGATCGCCTTGACCATGGCGGCGTCGGTCGGTGCGACGTAGTGGTCGGAGGTCGTCTCCAGGCTTGCCTCGTGCAGGCCGAAGCGGCGGGCGTCGCCGGTGCTGACGATGCCGAGCATCATCCGCGAGCCCACACCCTGCCGGTCGATCCGGCCGATCTTCCAGGGGTCGGTCGAGACGGACCGCTCGCACTTGGTCTGCACGTTGGGCCAGGCGTCGAGCACGGCCTCGGCGATCTTGCGCAGCGACGTGACGGGAGCGGCGAGCTGCGTGAAGTACGGCGCCGGGTTCTGGGTGTAGCACTCCTGCTCGCTGGGTGCGACGAAGTCGTCGAGCAGCGGCCAGAGCGGGATCGGCAGCTCGATCTTCTTGTACTTCGGGTTGATCTTCATGCCCCACTGGTCGGGCTTGCCGTTGACCCACTCCATCGCCGACCTGTCTCCTGCGATGTAGGACGTCAGCGTCTCCATCACGTCACTGCTCTCGGACAGCGAGAGCACGGTGGCGGCCGCCTCCCGACTGACCAGGTCGAGGCCTGGATTCAGCTTCTGGAACTCCGGATCGAGGTTGAAGGAGATCGGGTTGCCACCCATGCCCTCGTGGCTGCGGGCGCGCTCGCTGCCGAGGTAGGACTGCGTCAGCAGCTTGGCGAGCAGTCGGGCGTTGAGCCGCAGGTTGGTGTACTCCCCCGCGTTGTCGGGACGGTCGATGATGTAGCCGATGGAGAAGCCGGTCACCGCGGTCGGCGCGTAGCCGACGGGCTCAGTGCCCTTGGCCTCGTGCTCGCTGGAGACGAAGGCCGCAACGCCGCCGCCGCTCTCCATCAGGTTGAAGCCGGCCTCGTCGGACATCTTGTTGTGCTGGAACTTGAAGCGCTTCTTGTTCAAGCAGTAGGCCGGCGACCACTGGAGCGAGGCCTGGGCCATCAGCTCGGAGCCGTAGAATCCGGTGGGCGGGCGCGAGTCGAGCACGTCGCAAGCGTCAGGAGCCAGCCCGAAGTCGAGCGGGATCGAGAACCGGTTGCGCCAGTTGGAGGGCGACCACCACAGGGCCGGCGAGACGCTCGCGTCGACGCCCTCGTTGGCGAAGTTGCTCTGGCCCGGCAGGAAGCGGCCGGCCTTCTGGCATTCCCGATCGGGGTCGAGGCAGGAGATGCCCTCGATCGGGATCACCACGACCGAGCACTTCACCGTGTCCGAGCAGCCGAGCGACTCGTTCTCGACGGCCGATCGGACCTCGAACTGCACCCGGCCGTTGCCCTCACCGTCGGTGAAGGCAGCCATCTCCGCCGGCGGGAAGGCCGCACCGACCGCGGCCTCGGGGGCCATCGTCTCCGCCGTACAGGACGAGAAGACGGTGCCGTTGCTGCCGAGGAAGGGGGTGATGTGGGTCGAGAGAGTGGGGACGTCGTTGCACTCCGGGGGGATCACGCCCATCCCCGACTTCTGGGCCCGGTCGAAGTCGTTGCCGTAGAGGTCGTGGCGCCACACGGCGGTGCTGTCGTCGACGAGCTGCGAGCGCTGCTGGCGCGTCGAGGTCCAGCAGGTGTTGGTCGAGAGCTGCTGCTCGGGCGGCAGGCTCGGGTCGTCCACGCCGCGGCACTGCATGATCACGACGGGATACTCCTGGTTGAGCCCCAGCTCGCCGAACGGGCTGGCCGCGCGGCCACCGGTCGGGTGCGCGCCCGACCAGGCGATGTTGATCCGCTCCCGGCCACGCAGCTCGGTCGTGCGGTCGACGGTGACGGTGACGTCGCGCTCGTCGATCAGCAGTTCCTGCCCCTCCATCACGAGCGAGCGGGTCAGGTGCTTCGTCTGGCTGTACGCCGCAGCGTCGCCCACCGCCGGGGAGGGAGCGCCCTGCGCCGTGGCGGCACCGGCCAGCGCGACCGCGGCAACGAGGCTGGCCGAGGCCGCGATCCGGACCAGCTTCATCGCGCTGCTCCGTTGCGGGCTGCGCGTCGGCTGATCAGGATGCCGGGCACCAGGATCAGCGCCAGCAGCTCGAGCACCGCCAGCCAGCCGAACGCCTTGCCGTCCATCGGCCGCTCGGCCGACAGCTCGGTGGGGGTGGCATAGAGGGGCTCGTCCGTGGTGGTGGTGCTGCTGACGCCCTCGACGGTCGCCCCCGCGGGCGGGTTGACCGCCTCACCGGTGACGGGATCGATGGTGGTCGCGCCCGTCGGCGTACCACCCGGATCGGCGGCGGCGGTCGGCGTGGTCGTCTTGTCGCCGCCCTTCTTGCCACCGCTGGTCTCGGTCGCAGGCACGCCGGCGTCGTCGGTCGAGGGCTCGCCGGTGCCGGTGGGGGTGCCGCACGGTCCCTCGCCCTCCTTGTCGCAGGCGGCCGGCTGGGGCGCGATCTCGGCGAGCTTGTTCCGCTTGAGGTCGCCCGCGACGAACGTCGGGTTGTTGCACTTGGTGACGTCACGGTTGGTGAGGTCGACCGCCGGGTCGGCGGTGGCGAGCAGCTTGAGCTGCTCGAAGCCGGCCTGCACCAGGTTGAGCGGCAGCGGCGAGTAGCCGTAGGGACCGGCCTTGGACTGGCCCTCGCACAGCGAGTAGTACATGAAGTCCGCGAGGGTCTGCCGCTTGGCGGTGGTCATCCGCTGGTCGTCCGCGCCGGTCGGGATGATCATGTAGCTGTAGGACGACAGCGGGTAGGCCCGCGGGTCGGTGGCGCGGTAGACGCCGGTGAGGATCTGCGTCAGGTAGTCGTTGGACGACTTGTCCTGGTTGATCTGCGCCTTCGTCAGCGCCACCGCGACGTTGTACTGCGTCGGCTCGACGTAGAAGCCACCCTTGTTGAGCACCTTGACGACCGGGTAGTCCTTGTTGACGGGGTAGGCGTACTCGACGTAGCCGATGGTGCCGTTTCCCGCGAAGCCGGAGATGGTGTTCATCACCTGGTCGGAGCCCGATTGGGCGAGCATCCGGCCCTTGCGCGGGTAGTAGGACGTGAAGCCCTGGCGACCGTAGTAGGGCTGCCAGATCGAGGGGTACTCGTCGTTGAGCCAGGTGGTGAACTGAGCGGTCGTGCCGGAGCCGTCCGAGCGCACGACCGGGGTGATGGGCAGCTTGGGAAAGGCACGGCCGTTGTTGTCCTTGGTGATCGCCGCGTCGCTCCAGTCGACGATCTGACCGGTGAAGATCTTGGCCACCGTCTCGCCGGAGAGGCGCAGGTTGCGGACGAGCTCGTTGCCGATCTTGAGCTGGTAGGTGAACGCGGTGCCGCCCGCGACGATCGGCACGTAGGCGAACTCGCGACCGTTGCTGTTGTCTGCATTGCCGAACTCGTCGACGCCCGGG
>NZ_JANPEO010000542.1:0-11731 GCF_031422975.1 Nocardioides sp.
GGTGCTCGCCGCGCACGGCTTCGTGCTCAGCGGGCACACGATGGTCGACGACGACGTGAGCGAGGACGACCTCGCGGCCGAGGCCCGCCTGATCATCTCCCGAGTGCTGGCGCCGTGAGCGACGCCGTGAGCGACCGGGCCGGCGGCCGGCCCCCGGGCCGCATCGGTCACGGCATCGCCGACCTGCCCGACCGGGTCGACGTCGTCGTCATCGGCCTCGGCATCACCGGTGCGGGCGTGGCGCTCGACGCGGTCACCCGTGGCCTGACCACGCTGGCCGTCGACGCCCACGACCTCGCGTTCGGGACGTCGCGCTGGTCGTCCAAGCTCGTGCACGGCGGCCTGCGCTACCTCGCCAAGGGCCAGGTCGGGGTCGCGCACGAGAGTGCCGTCGAGCGCGGCATCCTGATGGAGGTCACCGCTCCGCACCTCACCCACGGGATGCCCATGCTGGTGCCGCTCATGTCGAGCGTCTCGCCGTTCGCCGCCGGCCTGACCCGCGCCGGCTTCTGGGCCGGTGACGTCCTGCGGCGTGCGGCGCACACCTCCCCCGAGACGCTTCCACGCCCCCGCAAGATCTCCGCGACCGAGACCCTCAACCTCGCACCCGGCCTGCGCGCCGACGGCCTGCGCGGGGGGCTGCTGTCGTGGGACGGGCAGCTCGAGGACGACGCGCGGCTCGTGACCACGGTGGCCCGCACGGCCGCGGCAGCCGGCGCCCACCTGCGCACCCGGGCCCGCGTCGTGTCGGCGAGGGGCACCAGCGTCGACCTGCGCGACGAGCTCACCGGCGAGACCCGGACCGTCACCGCGAAGGCCGTCATCAACGCCACCGGCGTCTGGGCCGGGGAGCTCGTCGACGAGATCACCCTGCGTCCCAGCCGCGGCACGCACCTCGTGCTCCGCGCCGAGACGTTGCCGCTGCTCCGCGCCACCGTCACGGCACCGGTGCCGGGATCGACCAGCCGCTTCGTGATGGTGATCCCGCAGCCCGACGCCACGATCTACGTGGGGCTCACCGACGAACCCGTCCACGGCGACATCCCCGACGTACCCACGCCGTCGGAGGCCGAGATCGGCTTCCTGCTCGACGTCGTCTCGGCCGCGTTCGCCCGCCCCCTGCGACGCAGCGACGTGGTCGGCGCCTTCGCCGGACTGCGTCCGCTCATTCATGCGGGGGACGGGTCGACCGCCGACATCTCGCGCAAGCACGCCGTTCTCACCAGCAGGACCGGCGTGATCACGATCGTCGGCGGCAAGCTCACGACCTACCGTCGGATGGCCCAGGACGCGGTCGACGCCGCGATCGTGGCCGCCGGTCTGGTCGGGGGCCCCTGCGTCACCGCGTCCACCCCCCTGCTGGGGGCGGCGCCGCGCGCTGAGCTCGCGCGTCTCGAGGAGCCCGCTCGACTCGTACGCCGCTTCGGCACCGACGCCGCACTCGTGCTCGACACCGCGCGCACCGTCAGCGGACTGAGCGACGAGGAGCTCCTCGCCCCCGCGACCGACCAGGTCCCCGTGACGCTGGCGGAGCTGATCTTCGGGGTCACGCACGAGGGTGCGGTGGACGTGGACGACCTGCTGGATCGCCGTACGCGCGTCGGCCTGATCGCCGCCGACCGCCAGCTGCTGGTGCCGCTCGCGACGCGGGCGCTCGAGCTCGCGGACGCGGCCGAGAGCTGACCCACCGAACAGGTCCGGCGAACTGGTCCTCACCAGTGCCCCCACATTCCCTCGATCTCGAGACACATCCGAGCACGAGGTGAGAAGGTTCCCCACGCGTGCCCCTTGCTGACCCCATGCAGCAAGGGGCCGCACCCCCGGCTGCCGGGCCGAATCGCGCCGTCCGGGCGCCCCACGCGCCCCCGGCGCCCCCTCCCTCCCGACGCACGCACGCGCGTCGAGCGCCAGCGTGGAGCAACGCAGGCGCTCCTGCCGGCGGGCGGCGGCCGAGGTGGAGCCTCAGGGGCGATTTCGCCATCTTCTTGGCGCAGCAGTGGGGATGAGGTACCTTGGGTGAACGGACAGTGAACGGGAGGTGTCACATGAGGAACAACCAGACGACCAGTGGACTCGCCTGCACCTGGGTCGTGGTGGCTGACGCAGCCGGCCACACCCACATGGAGGCACGTTGGACCCTGGCCCAGGCGGCTGCGGCGCACGCCGCCTGAGCGCCGGCCAACCGCTTCGCGAGCCGCGACCCACTGGGGGTTGCGGCTCGCTGCCATTTCCGGGCCCCTCACTGCTGCGAGCGAAGTCCCGTTGCGCCTCGTGGAGAAGGTTCCTTGCGACCTGGGGAATACTGGGCGAGCAGTCATGTTGAAAGTTGTACTACCTGCTCATCCAACCCCTCAAGGAGACACGCCATGTCGCAGTTCGACGCCCCCACCACCGCCATCGACAACATCACCGGCGACTACACCCTCGACACCGCCCACACGCGCCTCGGCTTCGTCGCCCGGCACGCGATGGTGACCAAGGTGCGCGGCCAGTTCGGCGCCTTCGAGGGCACCGCCAGCATCGACACCGCCACCCCCGCCAACTCCAAGATCGACCTGACCATCGACGTCACCTCGGTCGACACCGGCAACGGCGACCGCGACGGGCACCTCAAGTCGGGCGACTTCTTCGACACCGAGACCTACCCCTCGATCCGCTTCGTCTCCACCGACGTCACCCGCGACGGCGACGTCTGGGCCGTCACCGGCGACCTGACGATCAAGGACGTGACCAAGCCCGTCACCATCGACTTCGAGCAGACCGGCTCGGCACTCGACCCGTTCGGCAACACCCGCGTCGGCTTCGAGGGCGAGACCACGGTCAACCGCAAGGACTTCGGTCTCACCTGGAACGCCGCCCTCGAGACCGGTGGCGTGCTCGTCTCGGACAAGGTCAAGCTGGAGTTCGACATCTCCGCGATCAAGGCCGCCTGAGCATCGCCTGCCTGAGCCGGCGGTGACGCCGGGTCAGCCCTCGTACCCACCCTGACATCTCAGGGTGGGTACAGCCATGTCCCCGGCGTTGCAGCCGAGCCGGGCCATGCGGCCCGCTCAGCTCTTGTGGCGCGGCTTCTTCGAGCGCGAGTCGCTGTCGCCGTACGACGTCGAGCGGGCCTGGCTTCGGGCCGCGGGGGCGCCGCTGTCCTGGCGGATCTCGATCAGCTTGCCGGAGATGCGGGTCGTCGCGAGGCGGTCCAGGGTGCCCGCCGGGAGGTCGCGCGGCAGCTCGACGAGCGAGAAGTCCGGGCGGATGTCGATGTGCCCGAAGTCGCCGCGGGAGAGGCCGCCCTCGTTAGCGAGCGCGCCGACGATCTGGCGGGGCTCGACCTTGTGGCGCTTGCCGACCGCGAGGCGGTAGGACGCCATCTCGACGTCGGTGCGGCCGCGGGGGCGACGCTCGGGCTTCTTGGCGCCGCCACGCTCGGGGCGCTGCTCGCGGGTGTCGAAGTCGCGGCGCGCGGGCTCGCGCTCCGGCTCCATGTAGAGCGGGTGGTCGCCGTGCATGACGGCCGCGAGGGCAGCGGCCACGTCGACCTCGGGCACGTCGTGCTCGGAGATGTAGTGGGCCACGACGTCGCGGAAGAAGTCCAGCTTGTCACCCGAGAGCGCCTGGGTGATCGCGTCGTCGAACCGGTTGAGGCGGGTCGAGTTGATGTCCTCGATCGTGGGGATCTGCATCTGGGTCAACGGCTGGCGGGTGGCCCGCTCGATCGCGCGGAGCAGGTGCTTCTCACGCGGCGTCACGAACGCGATCGAGTCACCACTGCGACCCGCGCGGCCGGTGCGGCCGATCCGGTGCACGTAGGACTCGGTGTCGGTGGGGATGTCGTAGTTGATGACGTGGCTGATCCGCTCGACGTCGAGGCCGCGGGCGGCGACGTCGGTGGCGACCAGGATGTCGAGCTTGCCCGACTTGAGCTGGTTGACGGTGCGCTCGCGCTGCACCTGCGGCACGTCACCGTTGATGGCCATCGCCGAGAAGCCCCTTGCCCGCAGCTTCTCCGCGAGGAGCTCGGTCTCGTTCTTGGTGCGGACGAAGACGATCATCCCCTCGAAGTTCTCGACCTCGAGGATGCGGGTGAGGGCGTCGACCTTCTGCGGGTAGGAGCAGATGAGGTAGCGCTGGGTGGTGTTGGCGCTGGTCGTGGTCTTGTTCTTGACCGTGATCTCGACCGGGTCGTGGAGGTACTTCTTGGAGATCCGGCGGATCTGGCTGGGCATGGTCGCCGAGAACAGCGCCACGTGCTTGTCGTCGGGGGTGTCGGACAGGATCGTCTCGACGTCCTCGGCGAAGCCCATCTTGAGCATCTCGTCGGCCTCGTCGAGCACCAGGAAGCGCAGCTGCGAGAGGTCGAGGGTGCCCTTCTCCAGGTGGTCCATGATCCGGCCGGGCGTGCCGACGACGATGTGGACGCCGCGGCGGAGCGCGGAGAGCTGGACGCCGTACCCCTGACCGCCGTAGATCGGCAGGACGTGGACGCCCTTCATGTGGGCGGCGTACTTCTCGAAGGCCTCGGAGACCTGCAGCGCGAGCTCGCGCGTGGGCGCGAGCACGAGCGCCTGCGGGGTCTTCTGCGAGAGATCGAGCTGGGACAGGATCGGCAGCGCGAAGGCCGCGGTCTTGCCGGTTCCGGTCTGCGCGAGGCCCACCACGTGGCGGCCGGCGAGCAGCGGCGGGATGGTCTGGGCCTGGATCGCGGACGGCGACTCGTAGCCCACGTCCTCGAGCGCCTTCAGCACTGCCGGGGAGAGCCCGAGCTCGGTGAACGTCTGCAGGGGGGCGTCGTTGGCATCGGGGCTGTCGCTCTGGGGAAGGTCACTCACCCTGCAACGGTAGTGGTTATCACGCCTGGCGGCCGCTTCGCGGCCGGGGCGATTCTTGTCACTCGCGCAAACTCAGGAGACATCGCCCGGCACGTGCCTTCACAATCGGGACATGCCTGATGCACCGCCGGCCCTCCCCGAGGGCCTCACCACCCGGCCGCTCACCAGGGCCGACTCGCGCATCCTCTTCGACCTGATCGCCGCCCAGGAGCGCGAGGACACCGGCGAGGTCGACATCGAGGAGGCCGACCTCGTCAGCGACTGGGCCAAGCCGAGCTATGACCTGTCGGCGTCCTCGGTCGCGGTCTTCGACGGCGACCTCCTGGTGGCGTACGCCGAACTCATGGGCGCCGACAGGGCCGACGCGGCCGTGCTTCCGGCCTATCGCGGCCGCGGGATCGGCACCTGGCTGGCGGCGTGGCTGCGCGCTCTCGGCCGCTCGCGCGGCGCCTCGGTCGTCGGTCAGCCCGTCCCGGAGGGCTCGGCCGGGGACCTGCTCCTCGCGGCGCTGGGCTACCGGATCCGCTGGACGAGCTGGATCCTGCAGCTGCCGGAGGGGAGGCAGATCCCGACGCGCGACCTGCCGCCGGGCTATGTCGTACGAGAAGCGCTCGAGGCCGACCTCGAGCCCGCCCACGACGTGCTCGAGGACGCGTTCCTCGAGTGGTCCGAGCGTGATCGCGAGCCGTACGAGGACTTCGCCGCGTCCACCTTCGGCCGCCCGGGGTTCGCGCCGTGGAACTTCCGCGTCGCCGTCGACCCGGCCGGTGCGGTCGTCGCGACGGCGCTCGTGTTCATCTCGACCGAGAGCCCGACGGCG
Organism: Nocardioides sp.; assembly: GCF_031422975.1. Lineage (GTDB taxonomy): Bacteria > Actinomycetota > Actinomycetes > Propionibacteriales > Nocardioidaceae > Nocardioides. Next base: position 5,644 of record NZ_JANPEO010000542.1, read on the forward strand.
TACGTCTCGCGCCTCGCCGTACGCCGCGACCAGCGCAACCGGGGCCTCGCCCAGGCGCTGCTCGTCGACTCGTTCGCGGCCGGGCGCGAGCACGGCGCGACCGTGTCCGAGCTCAGCACCGACTCCCGCACCGGGGCGCTCGGGCTCTACGAGAAGGTCGGCATGGTGACGACCGGTGTGTGGGTCAACCGCTGCGTCGACCTTTGAGCGCCGGGGTCTTCTTCTTCCCGGATCGATCGATATCCATGGGCGCGATGGCTCCGTTTCAGGCCGATTCCGAGCCATCCCTCCCATGGATATCGGGAAGGACCACTCAGCGGGCGGACTCCCGCAACGTCGACCCGCGGGCGCCGCGGACGGTCAGGGAGGCGGAGAAGAGGGCCGCAAGACCGAGCACGACGACCGCGAGGGCGGCGAGCGCGGCGAGGCGCAGCGGCGAGATCGCCGCGACCAGGTGGGGAGTGGAGATCGCGTCGACGGTCCCGAGGGTGATGGTGCGGAGCACGACGTACTGCGCCAGCGAGCCCGCCAGGATGCCGGCCACCGCGGCACCGCCCAGCACCACGAGGAACTCGCGGGCGACGGCGGACATGACCGACGAGCGGGGTACGCCGACGACGCGCAACGCCGCAGCGTCGCGGCGTCGCGCCGGCAGCTGGACGGCCGTGGAGACGAACAGCCCGGCCAGCGCCATCAGGAGCACCAGCACCGCGACCACGGCGTACAACCGCAGCGCCAGGGCGTAGGCCCCCTGGTCGAGCACCCGCTGCTGGGCGGCGAGCGTGGTCTCCACCGTGAGCCCGGCCCTGGTGAGCTCCGTCGCCATCGACGCCGGGGCGCCCTCCCTCATCAGCACCCTGGTGTCGAAGAGGTTGTCGTAGACCGGGCGGTCCGCCACGAACGAGGCGTAGTCGACGAGCAGTCCGGCAGGCCCGACGAACGGCATGCCCTCGACGGTCGTCACGGGGTCGACCGGGATCGCGCCCGAGACGTCGGCGTCGTCAAGGCTGCCGAACACACGATCCGGCACATCCACACCGCGGACCGCCGGCCGCCTGAGCGGGATGCCGCCGGCCGTGAGCCGCGCCAGGGCCGAGCCGGCGGTCGAGTCGAAGGTCAGGTCGATCGTGTCGCCCGAGACGTCGATGGTGGCGATCGAGGAGCGCGCACCGCTGGCGGCCGTCGGCGCCCACGCCACCCCCGCGATCGCGGCGTCCACCACGTCACCGTCGACCGCGATGGACAGCACGCGGGCCGAACCGGCCATCTCCATCGCCGTTGCGGCGCCGCCGCCGAGGGTCATCCCCTCCAGCGGACACCCGGTGCGACACGTCGTGGGCAGACGCACGCTCTGCGTGGTCTCGCCGGTCGGGAACGGCCCGAGATAGCGGCGCTCCGGCACGCCCCCGACGGTGCCCAACCGCGCCTCGACGTTGAGCTCGCCCGACGTCTGGGCCCGGTTGTCGAGCGTGATCGACAGCCTCGTGCCGACGAGTTGGGGTATGACGCCGGGCAGCGTGATGTCGGCAGCGATCTCCTCGACGCTGCGCCCCGGGCTCCACGTCTCGGGCCAGGTCGAGACGGCGGCCAGCCGGGACGCGTCGACGACGGCGAAGCTCGCGCCCGGGTTGAGCACGGACGCGGCCGCCATCAGCCACTCGCCCTCGGGGTCGAGGCGGCGGGTGAGGTCGCGGGTGTCGCGCATCGACTGTGACGAGGTCCACGTCGTCGCCGCGGGGGAGGCGGTCGCGGCGACGCTGCCGCGCCAGGTCGCCGCGGAGTCGTAGACCCCGGCGCCGAACACCGCGACCGCGATGGCCGCGGTCACCGGGAGGATCACCAGCGTGCCCTCCTGGCGTCGGGAGATCGCGCGGGCCGACACGAAGCCGCTGAGCGACCTCGTCGACGCGCGCCGAATCGTCCACCACGTCGGCCCAGGCGGTCAGCCGCGTCGCCGCCAGTCCGGCCACGACCGCGAGCAGCACCGGCAGCACCATGTCGGTGAGGTCGGGGTCGCTCGGACCCGAGGCCGAGAGCTTGGAGACGAGCACGGCGAGGACCAGCGCCACCAGGGTCAGCTGGGCGACGACCGCCCACCGTCGCGACTCCCGGGGGCGGCGTACGCCCGAGAGCTGGGAGGCGAGGGTGTCCCGCACGACCATCCCGACAGCCGCGCAGGCGACGCCGATCGCGACGACGAGGACCAGCGCCGCGGCGGCCCAGCTCAGCCACGGCAGCGGCACCGGCAGCCCGGGCACCAGCCACCGCCGGATGAGCAGCGTGCTCAGTCCGATGCCGAACCCGATGCCGAGCGGGACTGCCGCCACCAGGATCACCAGGGGTTCGGCCAGGCCGAGCAGCCACAGCCGGGTCGAGGAGACGCCGCGCAGCGAGGCCAGCGCGAGCTCCGGCACGCGGATCTCGCTGGCCGCCATCAGCAGCCGCATCAGCAGGGCCAGCGCCACCAGCACCAGCGAGAACACCGCCGGCGCGATCGACGTGCGTGCGGTCGACCGCTGGTCGCGGACGTCGGCGTCGACCTGCGCGAGGTTGTTGGTGTCGGGGATCCCGACGAGGGTGCCGCGCTCGACGTCCTCGGCGTCCTTCAGGGTCGCGGCGGTGGCGACTGCCGCGGCCAGGTCGGCGGGCGTGGCGTCCGCGGGCACGTCGAGGGGCGTGTCCACACGGACGCTCCACGCGTAGGCGCCGAGCTGCTGCATCGTCTCGTGCGTGGTGAGCAGGGGAGCCGGCTTGTACGGCTGGTAGCCGCCGGAGAGGCTGGACTGCTCGTTGGTCGAACGGAGCCGGAGGGGGAACTGCCAGACGTCGTCGTCGACCGGGGTCGCGTAGGAGCCGACGACGGTGACGGGGTCGAGGGGCGAGCGGGGGAACCTCCCGCTGATCTCCTCCGGCTCGAAGACGTTCAGCTCCAGTGGCTCGCCGAGCCTCGCCCCCGCCGTGTCCAGGTCCGCGGCCAGCATCACCACCTCGCCCGGCGCCGACGGGCAGCGGCCCTCGATCACGAGTCCCGCGCAGACGTCGTCGCGCGAGAAGAACGTCACGGCGCCGCGCAGAGCGCTGTACTCCACCGACTCCAGGGTCGCCGTCGGCGTACCCCACGGACCGTCGTTGCGGGCGCCGGACTCCGCGATCGCACGCTCGATGGCGGCCTCGGGCTCGAGCGGGCCGTCGGGGGTGAACACTCGCGCCAGCCCGGTGGACGCCGCCGGCGCCTCCTGGAGCCGGGTGACGACGTAGGAGTTGGTGACGGCCTCGGAGAAGATCGGCCCGAGCACGGCCGAGCCCAGCGCGAGGGCGGCGAGCACGACCGAGCCGACGCTGAGGAGTGCCCGCGAGCGCAGTCCGCGGATGATGGTGGCGAGCAGCTGGGTCATCTCGGGGTCCCTACGACGTTGTTCGGGGGAGCGCAGCGGAGGAGACGAAGGTCGTGGGGTGAGATCATCGGCCCTCCTCCTCGCGCAGCGTCGAGGGCCGGGTCGTCTCGAGACGTACGGCGCGGGCCCGGCCGCCGATGGCCAGCATGGCGATCGCCGCCAGCACCGCTGGGACGGCCACCGTCCACACGGTGGGCGCGTTGTCGAGGGGCAGGGACGCCGGCGGCAACGTCACCAGGGGCAGCCCGTCGAGGAGCAGCCGGACCGCGAGCAGGCCGCCGGCGGCGACGGCGAGCACGACCACCACGGCGAGGGCGCCCAGCTCGACCCGGCCTGCCCTGCGAGCCTCGCCCAGTCCGACCCCGAGGACGCGCAGGGACGCGACGTCCCGGCGGTAGCTGCGCAGGTGCCGAGCCACCCCCGCCGCCAGGGCGAGCAGCGCGACCAGCGCGCAGAACACCGCCATCAGCGCATAGGCACGGGCCTGGTCGGCGCCCGCTGCGGCGCCGAGAGTGCGGCGTACGTCCGCGAGCTGCTGCGGCCGGGTGCCGGTCGCCCTCGTCAACGCGCTCAGCATCGAGTCAGGCGTGTCGGCGGCCACCACGATCGAGGTCTCCGCGGTGGGTACGGTCGAACCGGCGCCGACCATGCTGGTCGGCAGGTCCGTCAGCTGGCCAACAGTGCCGAGGAAGGGCAGCGCGGTCAGGCGGGTGGCGGTGCCGAGCACCCGGTCGTCACCGGAGACGTCGAGCGGCGGCGTGGCGGCGGCGCCGGCGACCAGGACGGGCGTCGGGGTGGAGGCCGCTTCGAGCGTCAGCGGGAGGTCGGAGTCGGGGAGGGGCTCGATCTCGAGGCCGTCGGGGCGGTTGGCGAGCACACGACGGTCGGGGTCGAACGAGTCGGGCGCGAAGCGGTTGTTCGCGGCCTGATCGACGGACTCGCGATCGGGACGCCACCCAACGTCCACCAGTGACTGCTGGCCGACGTCGATGCGCGTGAGCAGCACGCGGTAGCGGCTGGGGTCGAAGAAGAAGAAGTTGCTGACGGTCTCGCGGAAGACCCGGACGACCGAGAGTCCGGTGATCTGGCAGCCGCGCGCGCAGCCGCGAAGCTTGACCGACCGGGTCGCCGGCGCGCCGTCCTTCGCGAGCCGGAGCTCGACCTCGACCGACGAGCCGCTGTCGTCCTCGGTGACGTAGTCCAGTCGGACCGCGAGCCCCTCCGTGGCGTCGCGTTGCGACTCGAGCAGCCGGCCGGTGACGGTGAAGTCGTTGGCCGTGGTCGACACGTCCGGGGTCGTGGTCACCAGTCCTGGCACTCTGGTCGCTGCATCGGCGGCCGGAGTGCCGGCATAGAAGTCACCGGCCACGGCCGCGAAGCGCGCCGCATCGACGTAGGCACGACGCTCGCCCAGTCGGGTCTCGTTGGGCACGACCGCGACGGCCATCAGGTGCTGGCCCTCCGGGTCGAGGTCGCGGGTCAGCGCCATCGCCTGCACGGCGCCGTTCTCGACCGGCACCGACACGGGTCCGCCGGCCGCGATGCGCGCTTGCCCGTCGACCCAGTCGGTCACCGACGTCGCCCCGGTCGCGGCGAGCACGCCGACGACGGCCGCAGCCACGAGGAGTCGCATCGGCGTCACGAGGTCGTCGGCCCGGGAGAGCCGGCGAGTGGCGAGGAAGCCGGGCAGGCCCGTCGTCGCCGTCGCACCGGTCGCGCCCCGGGCGAGGAGCCGCAGCACCCAGATCGCGAGCTGGCCCAGCGCCAGCCCGACCAGCGCCGGGCCGAGCAGCACCAGGACGTCGGGCTCACGGTCGACGACCGTGCTGCTGCGGTAGGCCGACACCGCTGCCCCGACGAGGACGAGCACGCTCGCGAAGATCACCGTCGTCGACGCGCGGCGGGGCCGGGTGCGGGTCGCGACCTGCGCGGAGAGGGATTCGGTGGCGGTCGCCCAGGTGCCGAGCAGGACGATCAGCAGGCTGCCGGCCGCGATCCCGACCGCGACGTACACCGCCCTCGACCCCAGCTCCGGGGGGGCGGCATCGAGCCACGCGCCACCGGAGATCCGGGCGACCAGCCGACCGAGGCCCAGGCCGAGACCGGTGCCGAGCACGATGGTGACGAGCGGTTCGAGGAGGAGTACGCCGCCGAGCCGGAGTCCGCGGATGCCGCGGAGTCGCGCCAGTCCGATCTCCTCACGGCGCGCGGTCGCCAGCTCGCGACCGGTGCTGGGGATCGCGACGGCACCCAGCATCAGCAGCGGCGACATCAGCCAGCGGGAGGTTCCCGCCGCCTCGGCGAAGGCGAGCACCGCGACCGCTCCGCCCACCACGACCGTGGTCATGGCGAGGAGGGTCATCAGTGCACCACGGCGACACCAGGCGCCGCGGAGGCTGCGGGTCATCCGACCACCAGCCGGCCCTCGTCGAGCGCGAAGTGGACGTCGCACGCGTCCACGACCGCCGGGTCGTGGGTGGCGACGACGACGACGGCTCCGCGAGCGGCTTCCTCGCGGAGCTCGGCCAGGACCACGCCGCGGTTGCCCTCGTCGAGCTCGGAGGTGGGCTCGTCGGCGAGCAGGATGCCGGCGCCCACGACGAAGCCACGGGCACAGGCGACACGCTGCATCTGGCCGCCGGACAGCTCCTCGACCTGACGGTCGCCGAGGTCGGCGATGCCGAACCGACCCA
>NZ_JANPEO010000543.1:0-6275 GCF_031422975.1 Nocardioides sp.
GCGCGACGCCGGCGATCAGCTCCGGGTGCTCGGCCGCGGCGGCCACGGCCCAACGGGCACCGGGCAGGTCGCAGCCGATCTGGACGATCCGGGTGACGTTGACCGAGCGCGCCCGGTCGATGGCCGCACGCGTCTGGAGCCACTCGCCGTCGGCGATGTCGAGATGGCAGTGGTTGTCGACCACGGGCAGCGGCAGCGGCTCCGGGGCCGCCGGTCGCTCACGGTCGCGCCGCGCGCCGGACTTCTCCTCCGTGGCCGCGCGGGCGCGCGTGGGCTCACTTGTGGACAAGGTCGTACACCTCCCGTTTCGGCACCCCGGCGCGCCGAGCGACGTCGGCGATGGCCTCCTTGCGGGTCGCGCCCGCAGCCTCCTCCTCGGCCACTGCCGCCCGCAACGAGTCCGGGTCGGTGCCGACCTCGGCCCTTGCCACGGCACCCGCGACGACGATGGTGACCTCGCCTCGCACGCCCTCGGCGGCCCATCCGACGAGCTCGGCCAGCGGCCCGCGGCGTACCTCCTCATGCGTCTTGGTCAGCTCGCGACACACGGCCGCGCCGCGCTCACCGCCGAACGCCTCGGCCATCGCGGCGAGCGCCGCCCCGGTGCGGTGGGGCGCCTCGAAGAAGACCATCGTCCGCTCCTCGTGGGCCAGGCCGGCGAGCCGCCGACTCCGCTCCCCCGCCTTGCGCGGCAAGAAGCCCTCGAAGCAGAAGCGGTCGACCGGCAGGCCGCTGACGGCCAGTGCGGTGAGGACGGCGCTGGGCCCGGGCACCGCCGTGACCCGGATGTCGTGCTCCACGGCCGCGACGACGAGCCGATAGCCCGGGTCGGACACACTCGGCATGCCGGCGTCGGTCACCAGCACGACCCGTTCGCCGGCGAGCAGGGCAGCCAGGAGGACAGGCGTGCGCGCCGACTCGTTGCCCTCGAAGTAGGACACGACGCGGCCGGTCAGGGTGATGGCGAGGTCGCTGGTCAGCCGCCTGAGCCGGCGGGTGTCCTCGGCCGCGACGACGTCGGCGCCGCTGAGCTCGGCCGCCAGCCGCGGCGGCGCGTCCCCGGCCCGGCCGATGGGCGTCGCCGCGAGCACGAGCACACCTGCGGCAGCCGCCGTGTCGGGCGCGAGGGAGGACATGCCTCGATCATGTCAGCGCGCGCACCTCGGCCACCGATGACCCCGGAGGTTCTAGAGTCTCGGACGTGACCGCTCCTGCCACCGTCAGCCTGTCGCGCACCGCGGCGGGCAACGAGGTTCCGCCCGCGCAGGAGCGAGCGGCCCCGCGCTGGCGCAGCGAGGACCCGCTCATCGGGTGGACGCTGGCCGTGGCCATCACGGGGCTGGCGTTCTTCCTGCGCTGGTGGAGGCTCGGCACCCCGCACCAGTTCAGCTTCGACGAGACCTACTACGCCAAGGACGCCTGGTCGATGCTCGCCAACGGCTACGTGCGCACCTACGTCGAGGACGCCGACAAGACGATCCTCAACGGTCAGACGAGCGGCCTGTGGACCGACAGCCCGTCGATGGTGGTCCACCCCGAGGTCGGCAAGTGGCTCATCGCGCTGGGCGAGAACGCCTTCGGCATGGACCCCTTCGGCTGGCGCATCGCGGCCGCGGTGGTCGGCTCGCTGATGGTGCTCCTGATGTGCCGCTTCGTCCGCCGGGTGACCGGCTCGACCGCGCTCGGCCTCGTCGGCGGGCTCCTGCTCGCACTGGACGGCCTGCAGCTCGTGCTGTCGCGGTTGGCGCTTCTGGACATCTTCCTCGCCTTCTTCATCCTGCTGGGGGTCCACTGTGTCGTGGCGGACCGACAATGGTTCCGCGCTCGCCTCGCGACGGGCGCGACCCGCGCGCTGTTTCGGCCCTGGCTGATCGCGGCCGGGGTGGCCTTCGGTCTGGCGATCGGCACCAAGTGGACGGCGCTCTTCCCGCTCGCCGCCTTCGGCCTGCTGCTGACGGCGTGGAACTACGGCGCCCGCCGGGCGTTCTCGCACCCCTGGGCGCTGCTCAAGGCGCTCTTCGTCGACGGTCCGGTCGCGTTCGCCAGCCTCGTCCTCGTGGCCCTGGTCGTCTACGTCAGCAGCTGGACCGGCTGGCTGATCCACGCGAGCGACTACGAGAGGGCCCTGAGCAGCACGCAGTACACGACGTACGGCGACGGCGTGGCCTGGGCGACCGCGAGCGAACCGGACGCGGAGGACTTCGGTGAGGTCACCCAGTCGTTGCGCTCGCTGTGGGAGTACCACCAGGACGTCTACACGTTCCACGCGCACTTCCTCAACGACAGCACCCACGTCTACGCCTCGCGACCGGTCGGCTGGCTGCTGATGAGCCGACCCGTCGGTGTCGACGCCCAGCTCGACATCCAGCCCGGCAGCCAGGGCTGCGACGCCCCCGCCGGCTCCACGTGCCTTCGCCAGGTGCTGCTCCTCGGCAATCCGCTGATCTGGTGGGCCGGGACGCTTGCGCTGGCCTTCGCCCTGGTCCGTTGGCTGGGTGGTCGCGACTGGCGGTTCGGGCTCGCGGTGGTCGGAGTCGGCTCGACGTGGTTGCCGTGGTTGATGTACGACGACCGACCCATCTTCATCTTCTACGCCATCGCCTCCCTGCCCTTCCTCGTGCTCGGGCTGACTCTGGCGCTGGGCAGCATCGTCGGCACGTCCAACGCGCACACCCCGCGGCGTACGGCAGGCGTGGTGATCGCCGGGTCCTACGTCGTGATGACGGTCTTCGCCTTCGCGTGGTTCTGGCCCGTGTGGACCGACCAGCTCATCACCCACGAGGAGTGGCTGCGACGGATCTGGTTCACCCGCTGGATCTGAGCGCCGGGCGGCGGAAATGCCGAACGGCCCGTCCTGCGACGGGCCGTTCATTGCTGGTGGAGGTGAGGGGACTCGAACCCCTGGCCTTCTCGATGCGAACGAGACGCGCTACCAGCTGCGCCACACCCCCAAGCGATTCGAAAAGATAGCACCCGGGAAACGGGCGCGCCCAATCGCGTCAGTCAGCCGCGGACCTCGCCGATGGCGCCGCCGAGACGGTGCCGTGTGGACCCGGTCAGGAACCGGCGGCCCGGCGCTCGGCTGCGGCGCGGGCCGTCCGCTGCGACTCCTCGGCCTCGCGGGCCAGGGCGGAGTCGCCGTCGTTGCGACCGGAGGACCAGACGCCGGTGGAGTCGAGATCGATCGTCTGGACGGTACGCCGCACGGCGGGCGCCTTCGAGACGTAGGTCGGCAAGGTGGTGGGCACCATGTCCCAGGCGCCCTCGGCGCGGACCGGAGCAGGCTCCTCGAGGTCCCCCTCGCGGGCCTCGTGGGCCTCGACGTCCGGCACGTGCGGGGAGTCGATCGTCTCGGGGAGCTCGTCGGCCACCGGCGCAACCACCGCGGCCGGTCGGGAGGCGGCTCTCTCGCCCTTGACCATGGCGCGGCAGGCGACCAGCCAGGCGACGAGCAGGCCCGCGGGCACGGCGACCCAGGCCCAGGCGATGACCTGGGCGGCGGCGAGCCCGATGACGACGGTGTTGGCGAGCAGGATCAGCGCGAGGACGTTGCGTCGGCGCTTGGTGGCCGTGCGGGCGGCGGCCCGGCGGGCGGCGTACGACGGCTGCGTCCGCGCGATGCTGGACGCCTTGGTCTCGACGGTCGTGGCCGAGGGCTGCCGACCGGGCGTGACGACGAGGCGGGCGTCGCGGCGGTTGATCGGCTCGCGTCGGGCCAGCACGCGCATCGTCTTGGAGAAGCGCTCGATGGAGCGGCTGCGGACGACCTCGTCGTGGTGCTTGAGCGCCTTGGGGATCAGATAGACGGCCCACGCCACCGCCAGGGCAACGAAGATCAGCGCACTCAGGTCCACACGCTGAGGTTAGAGTCCCCGACGCGACGTGAGGCGCAAGTTCATAGGTGTGTCGCAAGGGAACTCGTGTGACTCATGTGATTCACGCAGTCCCGTCGGCCGACGGCCGGCGTCCCCCGGACGACGTGTGACACGTGCGTGCCATCAGTCAGAGATGAGTCGGGCCAGCATCTGGCCGGGGCAGTCCTCGGTGGTGACCGCGAAGATCCGGTGGTCGCGCCACTGCCCGTCGATGTGCAGGAACCGCGGCGCGAAGCCGACCTCGTGCATCCGGAGCTTCTCCACGACCCGCAGCGAGTTGGTGTTCTCCGGTCGGACGCAGATCTCGATCCGGTGCAGCCCGGCGGTGGTGAAGCAGTGGTCGATCACCATCGCCACGGCCACCGGCATCACCCCGCGACCGGCGACGGCGTGGTCGAGCCAGTAGCCGATCGAGGCGAACTGCGCCGAGCCCCGCACGATGTTGTTGACGGTCACCTGACCGGCGAAGCGCCCCTCGACCTCGATGGCGAAGGGCATCGCCTGGCCCTGTCGGGCGAGCCTGCGCAGGCGCCGCACAACCTGGGCATAGCTGCCCGCCGGCTGGTGAACCCCGGGCGGCATGGTGGCTTCCCACTGCCTGAGCCAGTCACCGTTGCGAGAGCGGACGTCGCGCCAGGCCCTGGCGTCGGCCCCGTCGAGCGGTCGCAGCACGACATCGCCGTGGGTCAGCACTGCCGGCCAACCGGGTGCCGGTCTGATCGGGGTCAATGGTCGCTGCCCACGATCTGCTCCACCGCGTGCCGCAGCACCGGCGCGAGCACGGCCAGTCCGTCCTTCACACCCCCGCGCGAGCCGGGCAGGTTGACCACCAGGCACGAGCCGATGACGCCCGCGACTCCGCGCGAGAGCATCGCTGTCTCGACCCCGTTGGCCACGCCGAAGCCGCGGATCGCCTCGGCGATGCCAGGCACCTCGCGGTCGAGCAGCGGCCGGGTGACGTCGGGGGTCAGGTCGGTGGGCGTGAGTCCCGTCCCGCCCGTGGTGAGGACGACGCGCGCGCCGTCGGCGACCGCGCTGGAGATCGCCTCCCCCACCGGCGCGCCGTCGGGCACCACGACCGGGTCAGCACACGACAGGCCCTCGGCAACCAGCCACGCGACGATCAGCGGGCCGGTCTCGTCGGCATAGATGCCCGCCGCCGCGCGGTTGGACGCGACCACGACGGCCGCCTTCAGCGTGACGGTCACGGACGGCTCCAGTCGCCGGACTTGCCGCCGGTCTTGGTCTCCACGCGCACGTCGGTGATCACCGCGGCCTTGTCGACCGCCTTGACCATGTCGATCACGGTCAGCGCGGCGACCGACACGGCGGTCAGCGCCTCCATCTCCACGCCGGTCCGGTCGGTGGTGGCGACCGCGGCGACGATGTCGACCGACTCGTCGGTCACAGTGAGATCGACGGTGACCGACGAGAGCGCGAGCGGATGGCACAGCGGGATCAGCGACGGGGTCTGCTTGGCGCCCATGATCCCGGCCAGTCGGGCCACCCCGAGGGTGTCGCCCTTGGGGACGCCGGCGCCCCGGAGCAGCGCGATCACGGCGGGTGAGACGAGGACCCGGCCCGAGGCGGACGCCCTGCGTGCCGTCACCGCCTTGTCGGAGACGTCGACCATCCGGGCCGCGCCGGCGTCGTCGATGTGGGAGAAGGAGGTCATCAGAACTCCTCGTCCAGGCGCAGTACCTGCACCATCTCGCCCGCCTGCAAGGACGTCGTCGCGGGTGGTACGACGATGAGCGCATCACTCGCCGCGAGGTCACCGAGCAGGTGCGAGCCGGGTCCGCCGACCGGCGTCACGAACGCACCCCCACGGTCGGAGTCCCAGGCAGCCCGCACCATCTGCTGGCGGCCCTCCGGCGAGGAGATGGTGTGCGTCAGCCGGGCCCGGGCGAGCGGTCGCGAGTAGGGCAGCTTGCCCATCATCCGCCGGATCGCGGGCAGCACGAACGTCTCGAAGGAGATGTAGGCCGAGACTGGGTTGCCCGGCAGCGTGAAGATCGGGGTGCGGTCGTCGCCGACGGTACCGAAGCCCTGCGGCTTGCCCGGCTGCATCGCGACCCCGCCGAACCACACCGAGCCGAGCGAGGAGAGCGCCTCCTTGACGACGTCGAAGTCGCCCTCGCTGACCCCGCCGCTGGTGACCACCATGTCGGCGCGGACGAGTTGGTCGCTGAGCGCGTCGGTGAACGTGCGCGGGTCGTCGGGCACGATGCCGACGCGGGAGGCGATGGCGCCGGCGGCGCGCGCCGAGGCGGCCAGCAGGTAGGAGTTGCCGTCGTAGATGGAGTCCCGGCCCAGCGGCGAGCCCGGCTCGCGCAGCTCGGAGCCGGTGGAGATGACGACGATGCGGGGACGCGGACGGCAGCGCACGGTGGTACGACC
>NZ_JANPEO010000544.1:0-5118 GCF_031422975.1 Nocardioides sp.
GACCGCTCGGTGCTTCGCATGCGCTTCGTCGACGAGCTGACCCAGTCGGCGATGGCCGAGCAGCTCGCGATCACCCAGCCTCAGGTGTCCCGACTGGTCCAGCGCATCCTGGCGGAGCTTCGTGACCTCATGGTCGAACCCGACGCGTCGCTCCCCCAGAGCGCCTGACCTCTCCTCGTCTCGCCTCCGTCGTGGGGTGGGTGCGCGTCAGGTGAGGCCGTCGAGCCAGGGGGCGACGACGAACGCGGTGGGCAGCACGACGACACCGACGGCGACGAGCGTGACGAGCGCGGCCTGGACCGGGCGGGGCGGGGCGGCGAGCAGGTCGATCCGGTCGACGAGCTCTCGGCCCGACCCCGAGGCCGCGAGGCCGGCGCTCGGAGCCGGCGCTCCGGCGAGGCCGACCAGCGCCCGGGCCAGGGGCTGGACGCCGGCCTCGCGTGCGGCCGTCCTGTCCGCGAGCACCTCGACCAGCGTCCGCACCTCCCGCAGCGCGGCGGCGGACGACACCCAGCGCGGGAAGGCGCGGTGCAGCACGGAGAACGCCTCCAGGACCAGGTCGTGGCGCGCGCGCAGGTGGGCGCGTTCGTGGGCCAGCACCGCGCCGAGCTCGTCGGTCCCGAGCCGGTCGAGCGCGCCTTGGGAGACGACCACGCGCGACGACTTCAGCGCCGGCACGCAGTAGGCGAGGGGCTGCTCCGTCTCCAGCACCGTCAGGCGACCGCGCCGCTGCGTGACGAGGTCGAGCTGCTCGCGATGGTGTCGGCGCACGGCACGCAGCGACGTACCGACCCGATGGCCCGACAGTCCCAGCCGCGCCGTGACCACCGCCGTCACGACCAGCGCCAGCGCGGCCGGTGAGCCCCACCCCTGGGACGTCGCCAGCGACAGTCCCGCCCCCAGCGCGGAGAGAACGGCGGCCAGGGCCACCCCCTGCCACAGCAGCATCGTGGCGGCGGGACTACGTCGCAGCCAGGGCGCCCGAGCGAGGAGGGCCGGCAGCGGCCCGGCCAGCAGCACGCCGAGCACCGCCAGCGCCCAGGGAGTCGGGGCCACCGGAGCTTCTCAGGCGCCTTCGAGTCGGGCCAGCGCGTCGCGCAGCGCGGCGACGTCTGCGACCGAGGCGTCCCCGACGAAGGCGACCAGTGCCGACTGGCGATCGTGGGTGCTGAAGTCGTCGAGGGTCTGGTTCAACAGCTCGGCGACCATCTCGCCCCGGCTTGCGCGCGGCCGGTAGAGGTAGGCGCGACCGTCCTTGCGCTGGATGACCTGCCCCTTGCGGCTGAGCCGGTCCATGACCGTCATCACCGTCGTGTAGGCCACGTCGCGGCTGGGCGTGAGCACGGCATGCACCTCGCGAACAGTCAGCCAGACCCCGGGCTCGGCATCCCACAACACGTCGAGGACGGCTCGCTCCAGATCTCCGTACGGCATGGTCCAAGTGTACCTACGGCCCAGCGCGTACTACTGTCCGTAGTAGACAAGACAACGCGTCGCACACAGGAGCAGGCCCATGGACGTCCTCGACATCGCACGGATCCAGTTCGGCGTGATCACGGTCTATCACTTCCTCTTCGTCCCGCTCACGATCGGCGGCACCGCCCTCGTCGCGCTCCTCGAGACGCTCTGGCTGCGCACCCACAACCCCGACTACCTCCGGCTCACGAAGTTCTTCGGCAAGCTGCTGCTGATCAACTTCGCGATCGGCGTGGTCACCGGCATCGTGCAGGAGTTCCAGTTCGGGATGAACTGGTCGGACTACTCCCGCTTCGTCGGTGACGTCTTCGGCGCCCCGCTGGCCATCGAGGGGCTGCTCGCGTTCTTCCTCGAGTCGACGTTCCTGGGCCTGTGGATCTTCGGCTGGGACAAGCTCCCGCGCGGCCTGCACAACGCGTGCATGTGGATCGTCCACCTCGGCACTCTCGCGTCGAGCTGGTTCATCCTGGCCGCCAACTCGTGGATGCAGAACCCCGTCGGCTACCGCTTCAACCCCGACTCGGGTCGCGCCGAGCTGACCGACTTCGCCGCGGTGATGTTCAACAAGGTGCAGCTCGTGACCTTCCCGCACGTGGTCCTGGCGGCGTACATGACCGCCGGCGCGGCCATGGCGGGCGTCAGCGTCTGGTTGTTCGTACGCCGCAGCGCGGACCACGATCTCTACCGCAGGACCATCCGCCTCGGCGCCGCCGTCACGCTGCTCGCCGGCCTCGGCGTCGCGGTCAGCGGCGACGTGCAGGGCAAGATCATGACGGAGGTCCAGCCGATGAAGATGGCCGCGGCCGAGGGCCTCTACGAGACCTCGGGCAGCTGCGCGCCCTTCTCGCTGTTCACCGTCGGCACCCCCGACGGCACGCAGGAGAAGTTCTCCGTCACCGTGCCGTGCCTGCTGTCCTTCCTCGGCACCGGCTCCGTCGACGGCGAGGTGCAGGGCATCAACGACCTGCGTGCGACCTATCGCGAGGAGTACGGCGCCGACCCGGGGGCGACCTACTACACGCCCGGCGACTACACGCCGGTCATCCCCATCACCTACTGGACGTTCCGCTTCATGATCGGCATGGGGCTGCTCGCCGCGGCTGGTTCGGCACTGTTGCTCTGGGTGACCCGCCGTGGCCGCACCCCGAGCGCTCGCTGGCTCGGCACGCTCGGGATCGGGCTGCCGCTGGCGCTGCTGGCCAGCAACTCGTTCGGCTGGATCTTCACCGAGATGGGCCGCCAGCCCTGGGCCGTCTTCGGCGTGATGACCACCGAGCGGGCCGTCTCGCCCGGGGTCTCGGTGTTCGAGGCGGCCACCTCGCTGATCGTGCTCACCCTCGTCTACGCCGTGCTGGCCGTGATCGAGGTGCGCCTCATCATGAGCGCCGTCGCCGCCGGCGCCGAGCCCTTCCTCGAGCCTCCGGACCCGGGCCGGGGCGGCACCGACGACCCCGTGGACGACGACGCGCCGCTCGCGTTCGCCTACTGAGCTCGAGAAGGAGACCCCCATGGAACTCACCACCATCTGGTTCGTCGTCATCGCCTTCCTCTGGATCGGCTACTTCGCCCTCGAGGGCTTCGACTTCGGCGTCGGCATGCTGCTGCCCGTGCTCGCCAGGAACGACACCGAGCGCCGGGTGATGATCAACACCATCGGCCCCGTCTGGGACGGCAACGAGGTGTGGCTACTGGTCGCCGGCGGCGCCACGTTCGCGGCCTTCCCGCACTGGTACGCCACGCTCTTCAGCGGCTTCTACCTGCCGCTGCTGCTGATTCTGGTCGCCCTGATCGCCCGCGGCGTGGCGTTCGAGTACCGGCACAAGCGGCACGACGCCCAGTGGCAGTCGCGCTGGGACATGGCCATCGTGGTCGGGTCGCTGGTCCCCGCCCTGCTCTGGGGCGTCGCCTTCGCCAACATCCTGGCCGGCGTGCCGATCGACGCCGACATGGAGTTCACCGGCAGCCTGCTCACCCTCCTCAACCCGTTCGGGCTGCTCGGCGGGTTGGTCACGTTGACGCTCTTCATCACCCACGGCGCCACCTTCATCGCACTCAAGACGGTCGGCGACATCCGGGTCCGGGCCCGGGCCCTCGCCTGGAAGAGCGGCCTCGTCGCCGCGGTCCTGGCCGTGGTCTTCCTCGTGTGGCTGCAGGTCCAGACGGGCACCGTCGCCTCCGCCGTGGTCTTCGCGCTCGCGGCGCTGCTGCTGCTGGCAGGGGTCGCTGCGGCGTACGTCGGTCGCGAGGGCGTGTCCTTCGCCGGCACCTTCGGGGCGATCGCCCTGGCCGTGGCGGGCATGTTCGTGGCCCTGTTCCCCGACGTGATGCCGTCCTCGACGGACGTGGCCAACAGCTTGACCACGACCAACGCGGCGGCGACGTCCTACTCGCTGAGGATCATGACGTGGGTGGCGGCGATCTTCACGCCGCTGGTGCTGGGCTACCAGACCTGGACCTACTGGGTCTTCCGCCGGCGGATCGGCACCCACCACATCCCGACCGCCGAGCTCGCGTCACGATGAAACCGCTCGACCCGGCGCTGCGACAGCACCTGGCGCCAGCCCGCGGGCCGCTGGTCGTCGCAACCGGCGCCAGTGTCGTGGGCGGGGTGCTGCTGATCGGCCAGGCCTTCGCCGTGGCGAGCCTGATCGTGGACGTGGCTCGGGGTGAGTCCGTGACGACGGCCGCGGCCTGGACGGTCGCCGTCTTCGTGGCGCGCGGGGTCCTGGGCCTGGTCGTCGACCTCGCCACGGCGCGCGCGGCCGGCTCGGTCTCGACCGCCCTGCGCGAGCGAGTGCTACGGGCCAGCCTCGGGGACCGGCGCAGGACCGGCGAGCTGGCTGTGCTGCTCACACGAGGACTGGCGGCGACCGAGCCGTGGTTCACCCGCTACCTGCCGGCGCTGGTCGTCGCCTGCGCCGTACCCCTCCTGACCGTCGTCTCGATCGTATGGCTCGACCCGCTCAGCGGGCTGATCGTGGCGCTGACGGTGCCGCTGGTGCCGGTCTTCGCGGCCCTGGTCGGGATGACGACCCGTGACCGCGCGCAGCGGCAGTGGCGGCTGCTGCAGTCGCTCTCGGGACACTTCCTCGACGTCGTGCGTGGTCTGCCGACGCTGGTCGCGCACCGGCGGGCCGTCGCGCAGGTCGACACGATCCGCTCGGTCACGCACCGGCACCGGCTCGCGAGCCTGGCCACCCTGCGGCTGGCCTTCGCCTCGTCGGTCGTGCTCGAGCTGCTCGCCACCATCTCGGTCGCGCTGGTGGCGGTGTGCGTCGGACTCCGCCTCGCGGCCGGGACCCTGGACTTCCACACCGCGCTCGTGGTGCTGCTGCTCGCCCCCGAGGCCTACTGGCCGATGCGCCGCGTCGGGGCGGAGTTCCACGCGGCGGCCGAGGGCGCGGCCGCGTTCGCGGGGGTGGACCTAGCCCTCGACCACAGACCGGCTCCCGGCGTCGTCGTCACGCACGACGACGCCGGAGTCGTGCTCGACGACCTCACCCTCGACTGGGGCGGCACGCCAGTAGTGGTCGGCCTGAGCGCGCGCTTCGGCATCGGGCTCACCGCCGTCGTCGGGCCGTCCGGCTGCGGCAAGTCCACCCTGCTGGCGGCCATCGCCGGCGAGCTGGTCCCGACCGGGGG